>DUUA01000078.1 GCA_012841765.1 Acholeplasmataceae bacterium | reverse complement strand
ATGCGGTAAAAAGTCAAAAAAGAAGCTTTAAAAAAGTTAAATTTTTGATAGGCTTCAATTGCATAATTAGAACAAGTTGGACTATATTTGCAATGAGCTTGATCGTATATCTTATGTGTTTGATAAAAACGAATTAGTTTAATAGCTAGTTTCCTCATAATTAATTACCTCTTGTAATAAATTATAAACTAGATTAATAAAATATTCAAGTTAAAGACCTAAAGCAATCATTTTTAATGATTGCTTTTTAAATAGAAAAATTACTTATCAGTAACATTTGAAATGTTAGTCTTTTTGTGATAAAATATAAAAATGGGTGATAATATGAATTCTATAGAAATAAATAAATTTGTGGATTTGATTGATGAAGCTTGTCTTTTAATTTATGAAATAAAGCCTGAAAAATATGGAACTATTTTAAAAAAAGTTTCGCAAGATTTAATAGGTATTTCTAGAGATGATAAAATTAATGAAGAAATAAAAGAAAAATTAGATATCATATATGAAATGCTTTATAAAACTGAATTAAAAGATGAAAAAGAAGTATTACTTGCTATTCAGTTATTACAAGCAAAAGCACTAAAACATATCAATTATAATCTTGATTATTTAGTGCCTGATTTTATTTCTATTTTAATAAATCAATTTGTAATTAGTAAAAGTTTTACACCACAAGATATTTTAGATGTGAATATTGGAACTGGGATGCTTTTGTTGAATTTAATTATTCAACTAGATAACAATAGTAATAATTACTATGGTATTAATAAAGATGATAATTTAATAGATATACTAGTTGCTAGTAGCAATTTAATTAATAGAGATATTAATATATTATATGAAGAGTTAGATTCTAAATTAGTTACAGTTTATGATATGCTAATTGGTAATCTTAGTGGCGAGTTATTATTTTCAAAAGATTTACCGTACAAAATTATTCTAAAAAGAATAAATAACTTAAAAAAAGATGGTTATTTTATCTTTTTAATAGATAATGACTTTTTTACAAATCCTGACTTAGAAAGTTTTAAAGAAGAATTTAATTTTATAGGAAGCATGCTTGGATTGATTAGTTTACCAAAGCAGTTAGTACAAGAAGGTAAAAGCAGAAAATCAATTTTAATTGGTAAAAAAGCAACTGATATTAAACAAAACATATTAATAGTTAATATTCCTGATTTTAAAAAAGAGAATATGGAAAAAGCTATAATAGATATACAAACATTATTTAGTAAAATTTAGGAGGAAAGAATGAAAAAGATTTTAGCAGTTAATGCCGGTAGTTCATCATTAAAATTTCAATTATTATTAATGCCTTTAGAAGAGGTTATTACAGAAGGGCTTATTGAAAAAATAGGTTCCGATCAAGCGATATATACTATTAAATATGAAGGCAAAAAGTATAAAGAAGTATTACCAGTTTGTGATCATGCAAAAGCCGTTAGTATTTTATTGGAAGATATTATTAAAAGGAATATTGTTAGTTCTTTAGAAGAAATATCAGGAATTGGGCATAGAATAGTTCAAGGTGGTTGGTATTTTCAAGATTCTGCTTTAATTGATGAAGAAGTTCTTGGAAAAATTGAAGAATTATCTGGCTTAGCTCCTCTTCATAATCCTGCTCATATTGTTGGTATTAAGGCATTTCAAAAGGTTTTACCAAATACTCCAGCAGTTGCAGTTTTTGATACTTCATTTCACCAAACAATGAAACCTGATACATTTATGTATGCTACTCCATATGAATGGTACACTAAACATAAAATTAGAAAATATGGAGCACATGGAACTAGTCATAAATATGTTTCAAAATTATGTGCTGAAGTTATGGAAGAAAAAGCAGAAGATATTAATATTATTACTTGCCATTTAGGTAATGGAGCTTCTCTTGCAGCAGTTAAAGGTGGAATTTGTATTGATACTTCCATGGGGCTTACACCATTAGAAGGTATTCCTATGGGAACTAGAAGTGGTAATATTGATCCTGCTGTTATCGAATTTATAAGCATTAAAGAGAATTTAGAATTACATGAAGTTCTTTCAATTTTAAATCATAAATCTGGTTATTTAGGCGTTTCAGGAGTTTCGAATGACTCAAGAGAAATAGAAGATGGCGCAAAAGCTGGAAATGAAAGATGTAATTTAGCATTAGAAATACAATTTAAAAGAATTGCTGATTATATTGGTAGTTATTATGTAGCAATGGGAGGAGTAGACGCTTTAGTATTTACTGCTGGTATTGGTGAAAATAGTAGTTATGCAAGAGAAAAAATTTGTGAACGATTAGGCGTTTTAGGAGTTATTCTAGATGAAGAAGCAAATAAAGCTCGTTCTGAAATTAAATTAATTTCTGCAAAAAATAGTAAAGTTAAAGTATATATTATTCCAACAAATGAAGAATTAATGATTGCAAGAGATGTAATCAGATTAACTAAATAAAATTTAAGCTAAAAGCCATGTAAAATTACATGGCTTTTTAAAATATAAACTAATTTATAAAATTTTAAATAATATAAAAATAAGGAGGGACTTATGAAGAAAGTTTTGTTTATTTTTATATTAATGGTCTTTTTTAACCTAATAACAGTAGATGCTATAGCATTAACAATTTTCTTATTCTTTTCTATAACAATCCTATTTAATGTATCTCTAGTATCTTCAATTTCCTTTTTTAACTTGTCATTTTCAATGT
>DUUA01000230.1 GCA_012841765.1 Acholeplasmataceae bacterium | reverse complement strand
CCGTATCGGTGGGCAACGATAAAATTGCAAATAATGATTATAACCTGTCTGTTACTTCTTATGTAGAGGCTAAGGATACGCGTGAGGTGATTGATATTGTGGAGTTGAATGCCGAGATTTCCGAAACAGTGGCGAAGATTGATAAGTTAAGAGTGGATATTGATGAAATTGTAAGGGAGATTAGTGGTTAGTGGTTAGTGGTTAGTGGTTAGTTGTTAGTGGTTAGTTGTTAGTGGTTAGTTGTTAGTTGTTAGTTGTTAGGCTTTAGTGGTTAGAAAATAAAAAAATAAAATGAACAAAAATTACTTAAAGAAATTATTGGAAGGAGTTGAAGTGGAATGGAAAGCATTGGGGGAAGTAGCAGATTATGAACAACCAACTAAGTATTTAGTAAAATCAACTAATTATAATGACAACTTTCCACTTCCAGTTTTAACTGCTGGTAAGACTTTTATTTTAGGTTATACTGATGAAACAAAAGGAATTTATAAAGCTTCTGAAACTCCTGTCATAATTTTTGATGATTTTACAACTGCTAATAAATGGGTTGACTTTGACTTCAAAGCTAAATCTTCTGCAATGAAGATGATAACGTCAAAAGATGAGTCTAAAGCTTTATTGAAATATATTTATTACTGGTTAAATACCGTGCCGAGTGGATTAGTAGATGGAGATCACAAACGTCAATGGATTAGTAATTATTCAAATAAACTCATCCCCATCCCACCTCTTTCCGTTCAAAAAGAAATTGTTCGTATTCTCGATACTTTTACAGAGCTTACAGCAGAGCTTACAGCAGAGCTTACAGCGCGGAAACGACAGTATAGCTTTTATAGGGAGGAGTTGTTAGATTTTAGTGATCAGTTGTTAGATTTTAGTGATCAGTTGTTAGTGGATAGTGGTCAGCGAAAAGTGGAGTGGAAGACGTTGGGGAACATAGCGAAAATACAAAGAGGTGCCTCTCCTCGTCCTATAGCTAAGTTTATCACAGAGGATAAAAATGGTGTTTCTTGGATAAAAATAGGAGACACTTTACCTAATTCAAAATATGTTAGTGCTACCAAACAAAAAATTACATCTGAAGGTGCTAAAAAATCAAGAATATTAAAAAAAGGTGATTTTATTATTTCTAACTCAATGAGTTTTGGAAGACCTTATATACTTGATATTGATGGAGCTATTCATGATGGTTGGGCTTCTATTAGTGAGTTTGGAGAAAAGCTTAATTCAGATTATTTATATCATTATCTAGCATCTAATATTGTTCAAAATTTCTGGTTAAGTAAGATAAATAGTGGATCAGTCAGCAATTTAAATGCAGATATTATTAAATCACTACAAATCCCCATTCCACCTCTCGAAGAACAAGAGCGCATTGTTTCTATTCTCGATAAATTCGATACGCTGACCAGTTCCATTAGTGAGGGTTTGCCAAAGGAGATAGAGTTGAGGCAGAAGCAGTATGAGTATTATCGCAACGAGTTGCTTAGTTTTTAGGGGTTAGTTGGTAGTGGTT
>DUUA01000013.1 GCA_012841765.1 Acholeplasmataceae bacterium | reverse complement strand
TTATTATTTAATTATTTAATGTAGTAATTGTAGTAATTACTTATATGAGGTTGAATATTGGAGTTTTAGCCTACTACAACTATCTCACATTAGAAAAAATCATCATCATCTTCTGTAGTATTTTCACTTGTTTTAGTTCTATTAAACTCATAAACCCTTCCATTCTTTCTCGCACCTTCAAAATTATTGTAGTATTTAGGTGTTGAGGGTTTATAACTCAACTCATCCTTAAGTGCTTTAATTATTTCGTTTCTTAAGAATTTTCTATCTAAAAGCTCATATAAATCTGTAGCAGTAGCATTAAATATTGCTTGAGTTTCAAGTTTATCTTCAACAAATAACAAGATTTCCTTAGCACAATCACTAATTGAATTTTCAACAACTTTTCTAAGAGCATCGGTTTCTAATTGCTCTTTAGAAAACCACATTCTACTTTGTGCTTTAGGTACGGAAAGCTCACGATTTAAAAGGAAATGTAGAAAACATGGAATTTCTTTTATAAGTTTTTCTTCAAAATGGGAATCAAATTTTTCTATTTTACTTGGATTTCGCACCCAAAACCTTAAATCAGAGTCTTCAATTTTAGCAAAATCTAATTCATTATTAGTGCAAAGTGTGAATTTTCCATAAAAAGGAATTGTTTGATATTCACTTCTCATTAGTCTTAATTGAATTTCCATGCAAGTAGAGTCTTGCTTTAGTTTTTCTTTAATGAACTTCTCGGAAATGATTGACTCATCAATATTAATACATAATTTGGTGGCATATACATAATTAAATTTTTGAGAATACTCTGCAATAGTAATTATTTTTGAATTGCCTTTAAACAAATAATTCTGGAATCTTAAAAATGTTGACTTTCCCGTTTCTTGTTCGTTAGATGCCAAAACAAGTATTGGTTGGAGATGCTTTGGATATCTAAGTAATAAAGAAAAACGATCATATCCCAATTGCAATTGCTCTCCAAAGATATGATTAAAGAGTTTTTTAATAGTTGGAAATTCTCCCGCTATTGGCTCATAAGCTAATGGCTCAAATAAGTTCAACCATTTGTTAATAACTGGTTTATAATTTTGAAAATCAGGCTCTACAGTGAACGAATTATATTTCTCCACTGTATTAAAGTTGAAGCCATCTTGTTTGAGTGCTTGAGTTTCCCTTGGCTCCCATGAAGTTGAACCATTAGGCATTTCTTTTAACTCGCAGTATTTGTCAGATACTCTAACGATAGTACCAATTTCAAATGTTTTTTGTTCGTTTTTATTTTTTTCTTCTTTTTTTTCTGTCATATTATTAGATTTAAAAATTATTTCTGCAAAATTACAACAGAAACAAATGTAACAGACTAAAATAGAAGAATATAAATCCTACTAAAATTGTAGGATTATGTAGGATTGATTATTTTAAAGTAAACAATATTAGTAAATAATTAATGAAATTTATATAGGATTACTCTTATACTTGATCAATTTCCCATATAAAGAAGAGTTGTTTTCCATATTTGAATATATTTTTTCAGGAATTGAATTTCCTTCATATGTTTTAGGCTTCATGCTTGCAGTAAAATTTCCCCCATCCTTTGGTGTAAAACATTTTTTTAATTGACAATCTCTTAAATAAAAAATATATGCAAATCTAAAAGCATCAGCTTTTGAGCCTATCCATTTAATTTTATTTTTCCCATTAGGTAAACATTTATTTTTAATAATAAATACAATATCTTCTTCTGAAGCTCCTTCAACGTAACCTTCTAAATCATTAATAATTCCATAATAATTATCGCTTTTATACTTGTTTATTTCTTCCTCTATAAAATGGTAAAGTGTAATATTATGTAAATATTGTAATGTCTCATCCCACATCTTATCAAAGAATTTCTTTTTAACAGCAAGATTATTTATTTCATTGAGTGTAACATTAATTTCAGTATTTGAACATGATATTATATATTCAGTCATTTTATCTCCCTTAATATTTTGATTAATGCAATTTTGCCATAATGATTTTTGAACTCCAGAGGTGTTTTCGTATATTTCAAACTTCTTGTTTTTTAAATATTCAATATAATTAGGAG
>DUUA01000077.1 GCA_012841765.1 Acholeplasmataceae bacterium | reverse complement strand
ATTAAGTTATTTTTAAAAAATAAAAAGACTAATTATATTATAAAATTAGTCTTAAAAATTAATACATTACCTAAAAAATAATTGCTAGAATTAACCATATATTTCTTTCCAGGTATCAACTGTAACCAATTCTAACCCTACAGCTTTTGCAAAAAACTCTAGTTTCTTATAATTATCATTTCCTTTTATTTCAGTGGCCTCTTTTTTACCAAATAAATTAGTGTCTTCTCTACAGCAGATATACCATCCAGCTTTTTCGTCTTTTATGTACTTCTTTTTTTTATAAAAGAGCGACCTTAGAAAAAATTCTTGTTCTTCTAATGCTAATCCTACTATTAGAAGTTTCTTTTCAAAAAAAGCATTTACCCATGTATCAGTTTTATGATATATGGTTTTTTTGTTGAAAGGATCATATTTATTAAAATGATTACAACTATAAGTGTAATCTTTTACAGTTAATCTAAGTGATTGATGATAATGAGCATCTCCTTGTATATGCCAAACCTTTGGATATTTTTTTTCGTTATTATTTTTAGCATTCTTTGAATAATATCTTTGCCATGGATAGCGCTGTGTGAATCCTTTATCAAGCTTGTCTCTACTAAATGGTACATAATTATGTGCTTTCTCTAAAGTAGAATCAAAATTTGATGTTAAGATATCAGATCCTTTTTCTCGACAATCTTCAATAATTTTTTTATGTGTTTTTGATTCTTCCATTTTTTCTAATAACTCTACAAATTCTTTTTTTAAAATATCATCTTTAACATTTTCTGAAGATATAATTACATCAAATATTTCTGTATAGGGAAACATTTTTGGGATAGAATCAAATTCTTTTCCATGATTTTTACAAATATCAAGCAAAATTTTTTCCCATGAATTATTTTCGCTTTCATATCTATTTATACCATTACCTAAGAGTAAGGCAACATCTTTATTTAAATATTTTGATATCATAATAGCTCCAATCTAAATTTTTTAATAACTTTTAATTAAGTAAGCTTATATATAAAATATAACTGTAAAACTTCTATAAATAAAATTCGTCATATAATACTTTTATCGTCTTTTCATAATCTTTAACACCAACGCCAATTATAATACTAATTTCTTTTGATGCTTGAGCAATGACTTTAATGTTAATTAAATTATTCCCAAGTGTAGAAAAGATACGTCCAGAAACTCCAGGAATAGATGACATGTTTCTTCCAACAATCGCAACTAGTGCAATATCATCTTCCGCTGAAATCTCTATAACTCCAGTAATACTTCTAATTTCATTCATTAAATCAAAATAAACTTTTTTGTAATTATTAGTTTTTGTAATAATATTAAATGTATCTATCCCTGTCGGTATTAGTTCTACTTTAAGTTTATATTTGATAAATAAATTTAGAACTTCTACTAAAATACTAGCAAACGGTTTATCACTGTCTTTTAAGATAGTCAGTGATGAAAAATCTTTTGAACCAGATAACCCAGTAATAATTCCACCATTTCCTTCAATCTCTTTAGAAATTACTGTTCCATAATCTTCTGGTTTATTAGTATTTTTAATATGTATTGATATATCAGTTTTTTCTAAAGGTATAATAGATTCCTGTTGAATAATATTAGCACCACGATATGATAGTTCTCTTAATTCATTATAAGTGATTTTATCAATCTTTTTGGGATTATTAATAACTTTTGGATCAGCCACAAATAACCCACTAACATCAGTCCAATTTTCATAAAAATCTAAGTTTAAAGATTTAGAAATAATACTTCCTGTTAAATCTGACCCACCTCGATTAAATACACGAACTTGTTTTTCTGGAGTGGATGCGTAAAATCCAGGAACAACATAATATGAATCCTCATTTAGTAAATTATTAATTAATTTTTTTGTTTTATCATAATTAACTGACCCATCAAATTTAAACGAATAATGTCCATTGCATCAATAAATTCAAAACCTAAATATTCACTAACTATAATAGCGTTAAAGTATTCACCACGACTTGCTATATAATCTTTACTTAAAGTTTTTGATAAAGATTTTTTAAAAATTTCAAATTTCTCATAGAATTTACTTTCAATTTGTAAATTGTTAATTATTGAATGATATCTTTCATAAATATTACTAAGTAAATAATCATAATTAATATCATATTCAATATGAGCAGTTAATAACAGTAATAAATCTGTAATTCTTGTTTTATTAATTTCATCCTTACCAGGAGCACTAACTACAATAATTTGTCTATTTTTATTACTTGAAATAATTTTTTTTACTTGGAGAAACTGTTTAGCAGAAGCTAAACTACTTCCTCCAAATTTAGATAATATTCTCATAATCCATTATTCCTTTCATAATTTGTACGGTATTAGTTGCAGCGCCTTTTCTAATATTATCAGCTACAACATATAATAATACTGCTTTTTCATTAACTTTATCTCTTCTTATTCTACCAACATATATTTTATCATTTCCATTAGCGTATGTAGAAGTTGGATAAATATTTTTCCCTGGTTCATCTAAAAGGACTACACTTTCTGTATTTCTTAATAATTCTCTTATATCCTCAATTGTAAATTCTTTTTTCAAAACAATTTTTATAGTAACTCCATGTGAATTAAGAACAGGGACTCGAATACAAGTTGCTGAAACCAAAATTTCATCATTGTGAAGAATCTTTTTTGTTTCATCAATCATTTTATGTTCTTCTTTAGTATATCCATCTTCTACAAAACTATCTATATGTGGTATACAAGTTTCTCTAATATCATATGGAAAATATTTTGGACCACTTTCATCTTGATGGTTATAATCATTAATCCCTTTAACACCAGCGCCACTCACTGCTTGATATGTGTTATACTCTACACTTTCAATGCTATAATTTACATCCAATGTTTTTAAAGGAACAACGCATTGAATAGTAGAACAGTTTGGATTCGCTATTAATTGTTTATTATATGCATCACTAATATTTACTTCTGGAACAACTAAAGGAACATTTTTATCCATTCTAAAGGCACTAGAGTTATCAATAACAATTGCTCCCTCGGCTACAGCTTGAAGAGCATACTGTTTACTAATGGCCCCACCTGCACTAAAAAGAACAAAATCAATATCTTTAAAACAATCTTTTTCTAAAACATGCAGTAAATAATCTTTACCCTTAAAAGATACTTTTTTCCCTTTTGATCTTTCAGATGCAAATAATTTTAAATTATTAAACTTTATATCATATTCTTCAATTATCTTTAAAAATGTTGTACCAACTAAACCTGTAGCCCCTACAATTGCAATATTATAATTTTTCATATAATTCCTCTTCTATTCTTGAAAAACAAATAAGATCTTTTTCTTTTATTACTTCACTATATGTCATAAACTCAGATTTATAAATCTTATTTTTATTTTGAACTAAAAATCGATATTTTTCTTCATCATTATTAACATGATAAGTTTTGTCAAATGATAATGAATATTTAGATTTATTTTTAATTGTTAACAAATCATAAACAACTGCTGATGCTGTTGGATATCTACCTGCACCTTGACCTATAAATGATTGTTTTAAGTGATATTTCCCATAGACATTAACAATATTTTCTTCAAATTTTATATTCGCAAAACTTGATTTTTGATGTATTATTACTGGTTCAACTTTTATTGATAAAATATTTTCAACAATTTTAGATTTAGAAATATATTTAATTATATATCCTTTTTCTTTTACATACTTAATGAATTCTTCCGTAAGAGATGATAAGGGTATTCTTAAAATATTCTCTTCTTTTAGAAAACTTTTATAACAAATCATTGAAAGAATATTAATTTTTCTTAATGAATCTAAACCATTCATGTCATCATCAGAACCTTGTTCTAAAAACCCAAGATGATAAGCTTCTGCTATTGCATCTGCTAATGATTTATTGCCCAAAAATATTTGGCTTAGAATATAGTTTGTAGAACCATTTAAAATTCCTTCAATTTTATTAATTTGATTTATCTCTCTAATTTTCTTTAAAGGATCCAGCAAAATGACAGCTCCAGCAACGCTTGCTTCATACAATAATTGCACATCCTTATCTTTAGCTAACTCTGTTAATTCTTCAAATTTTTCACTAAGTAGTGCTTTGTTTGCGGTAACAACATGCTTTTTATGTTTTAATGCCTTAGAAATAAAGTCATAAGCAGCTTTTTTACCCCCAATTAATTCTATGATAACATCAACTTCTCTATCATTTATTATTTGTTCATATGAATGAACTACCAAATGTTTAAGGTCGTCAATCTTGCTTTCATCTTTTTCTAAAATATATTTTACTTCTATATCTTTAAAGTTACTAGAAATAATATCATAAACTCCTCTACCAACAACACCCAATCCTAAAATAGCTACTTTCACTCTATCACCTCAATTTGAGTACCTTTACTAACATTTACTTTAACTAGCTTATAAATTTCTTGTAATTGTTTAGGTATATCAATATTTGTCTTTTCAGAAATGATTAAAACAGATGGCCCAGAGCCACTAATGCAAACAATTAAATCATCTCTATTTGAAAGTTTTTTAATTTCTTGATGCATAGGAATAAAAGGATATCGATATTTTTCATGCAACTGATCTTTTAAAATAATTTTCAATATTTTAAAATCACCATTTTTAAAGGCATCCGGAACAAATATAACTCTCGATAAATTAAAAACAGCATCACTATAATCTAACTTTTTAGGAAGTATATTCCTCAACTGTTTTGTCTGTCCTTCTTGGCTTGGAATAAGTAAGTGAAAATTAAGATTTTCACTTACTTCATAAAGCTTATGAATGTAATTTCCATTATCTTTTAAAGAAGCGTTTAAAAATCCATAAGCACAAGCATAAATGTTGTCACCATGTCCTTCTAAATCACTAGCAAAATCAACACATTCCCTAAATGTTTTATTAAGTTTATTTATTTCGTTTGCTGCAAAAACTCCAGCTAAAATACAACTCGCACTACTTCCAAGTCCTCTTGATACAGGAATATTGTTTTCCTCTAAGGTTATTTCAACCTTTTTGATATTTTCCTCAGTTAAATTATTTTTAGAAAATTTTAAATATGATTCCAAAACTAGATTTGAATCAACAGAAAATGCTTTTCTAAAACCTTTAACAATATATTTATCATTTTCTTTAAATGAAAAAATATTATATTTATTAAAAGCAATACCAATAGTGTCAAAACCCACACTTAAGTTGGCAGATGTTGCTGGTGTCTTAATTTTGATCATCTATATCACCTATAACTTTCTTAACATATTCAAATGTTTCTT
>DUUA01000076.1 GCA_012841765.1 Acholeplasmataceae bacterium | reverse complement strand
TTTTTCGCAATAGCATAAGTTAACAGTTCATCGTTACTATAAAATTTAGCATAATCATGGATTAATGCTGCTGTCTTAGCTTTATTTAAGTCAATTTTTAAATTATTTTTTTTAATAATTTTTTCAGCAATTTCCATTACTCTAATAGTATGATTAAAACGCTCTAATTTTTCTAAATTATTAGAAGCCATAAATTTATTATATACTTTAATCTTTATTTCTTCTAAATCATAAATCATTAGATCATAACATCTCTTTCTTCAAAATCAATCATTTCTTTTAATAATAAATTTATAGTGCCTTCACCTTTTATTTTTATAAAACCTAAGCCACTAATGCACAAATCTCTTTCTCCATAAATCTCTAATTTTACTTCTTTTAAAATCCCATATTCTTGATCATTAAGTTCATTAGGTACTTTTAGTATATCATAATGACCAGATTTATAAAAATCATCAACTTTTTCAAGATTAGTTTTATGAATTGGAAGGAAATTATTTAAATAAAAGACAACAGAACCTTTAAAATCATTAAATTTTAAATACCCAAATCTCCCAAACATCAAAGCACAATCTCTTTTAATTTGATATATTCGTGGTTTCAAAGTTTTATTAGGAATTACTATGTTAATATCATTAGAATCTAAATAATAAGTAGCTTGATGTTTATTGATAATACCTGGAGTATCAAATAAATATGTTTTATCTAATAAAGGAATTTTAATAAAATCAAGTGTTGTTCCTAATTTATTTGAAACAGTAATAGTATTTTCTTTAATATTATAATGTTCAATTATTTTATTGATAATACTGCTTTTACCTACATTACTTACTCCAACAAAATAAATATCACGTTCGTTTTTATACCTTAAAATTAAATTAATTAATCGTTCAATATCGTGTTTATTATCTTTAGAAATAATTGTTAAATCTCTGAAATATAAATCAATGTCGCGTAAGTAATCTCTTAGATAAGTTTTTATTCTCCCAATTGAAGCATAATTAGCTATTAAATCATATTTATTAAAAACTAAAATTATATCATTGTTTTTAAAATATTTAAAATAATCTAAATTAAAAGATCCAGTAATATCTACAATATCTACTATTAAAACAACTAAGCCATTACTTTGTCCAATTTGATTTAGATTGCTTTTAAATTGCCCTTCATTTAATAAAATCTTTTGGTTTTTATTATAATGAATTAAATTATAACATCTTTCACATAAAAAATTATCTGGATTACTATAGTATACATCCGATTTAATATATCCAGGTTTATCTTTATCCGTAAACTGTACAATTGCTCCGCAACCATCACATTTATTTTTCATTTTCTTTACCCCTCATAATTTTATTAAACATTTCTTCATCTTTTTTTCTTATACTTTTTAAAACTGAATTTTCTAAACATCTATTAATCTTAGTATACCAATGTTCTGATGAAGTTTTAAGTGGTTTAACCAATATATTATCAATACCCATTCGATTAGCTCCAAAAACATCTGTCATCAGTTGATCACCAATGAAAATTATATTCTCTTTACTTTCATTATTAACTAATTTTAAAGCTTTCTTAAATCCTACTTTAAAAGGTTTCATAGCTCTGTAAACAAATCTAAAATTCATTATTTCAGCAAAATCTCCTACCCTTTGTTTATTATTATTAGAAACAAGAATGATTTCAAATCCTAATTTGACCGCATTATTAATATTATTTAAAATATCAGCATTAGGCCTCTTTTCACAATATGACATAATTGTATTATCAATATCTAAAAAAATAATAGTTTTGCCTTTTTCTTGCAATTTAAGAAAATCTATTTTAGAAAAATCCTCATAATATAAATTAGGAATAAAATTTTTTGTTTTAAAAAATAATAATGTCATGGCGTATCTCCTTATATGATTATATCTTATTTTAAGATAAAAGTAAAAAAATAAAATAGCATTTGCTATTTTATTTTACAAAATGTTTAATTGATTTTTTATAAAAGTACTCATATCTTCTTCTGACCAAATAGAAGCTTGTACTTCACCTATGTGAATTTTTTCTAACAAAACTAAGCATAATCTAGATTGTCCTATTCCACCACCTATAGATAATGGAAGTAAATCATCTAATATAGATTTATGAAAAGAAAGTTTTAATCTATCCAGAGAGTTTGCCATTTCACATTGATTAACCAATGCTTCCTTATCAACTCTAATACCCATTGAAGATAATTCAACACCAACTTGTAATAGTGGATGCCAAATAAGTAAATCACCATTTAAACTCCAATCATCATAATCTGGAGCTCTATTATCGTGACTTTGACCATTAGATAATTTATCACCAATTCCAATAATGAAAACAGTATTCATTTTTTCGCAAATTAAATTTTCACGTTCCCTTGGCGTATTATTTGGGTACATTTTTAATAACTCTTCAGATGTTATAAAAAACACTTCACTCGTTATTGGGAAACTTAATTGTTTGTATTTTTTAAGAAGGATTTCTTTTGTTTCGCTTAAAGCTTCAGCAATTTTTACTACTTCTTCCATTAAATACTCTTTCGTTCTATCTTTTTTTGAAATTACTTTTTCCCAATCCCATTGATCTACATAAATAGAATGTAAATTATCTAATTCTTCATCTCTTCTAATAGCATTCATATCAGTGTAAATACCATTATAACATGATATTTTATATTTTCCTAAAGCATATCTTTTCCATTTTGCGAGAGAATGAACAATCTCTGCATATTTTTTGGTATCTTTTATTTCAAAACTTACAGGTCTCTCGCCACCACTTAAATTATCATTTAATCCCGTTTCAGGATAAACAAAAAGCGGCGCTGACACTCTAAATAACGACAATTTATCAGCTAATTTCTTTTCAAAATTATCTTTAGCAATTTTAATTGCATATTGAGTTTCTAATAAACTTAATTTACTTACATAATCTTTTGGTATGAAAACACTCATGTCTTTTTCCTAAAGAGTAGGCAACATAGCAGCTGCTTCTGATTGTCCAACTCTTCTTGTTTTTTCATCAGGTAATTCAACTACTAAATTAGTTAACTCAGAATTAATCTCCGGTAATATGCTTCTACAAATATCTAATATCGTATCTCCACCTTTACCGCTTACAACTCTTCCTAATAATAAAACATGTTTTAATGAATAAAATTTTGAATAATAAGATAATCCATATGCTAGATAAACTCCAATATTTTCAAAAATCTCATTAGCAAAAGTATCATTATTATCATTAAGTTTTTGAATAACTTTTAATTTTTGAGCTGGAGTTAATCCTTCTTCAAATTTAAAACCGTTATTTTCAGCAAGTTTTATCACAGAATCTTGTGAGAAATATTTAACTCCACAACCAATATCTCCACTCCATTCATCAATTAATGAATCTTTATTTAAATCAATAGGAACAAATGCTAATTCATTTAGCCATCCTTTAATATTGCCATCTAAATCAACATAGCCTACAGCCTCACTTGTACCCATTGCAATGCCTAATACTCCAGTATCATTCAAGCTTTTTGCTCCAGCAAGTGCTGCAACATCACCATCATTAGCAACAACTAAAGGAACATCGCCAAATTCTTTTGCTACATTAATATAGATATTTTTTACAGTTTTTTGGAAATCATCTTTTCCTACTTGGAGGAATAAAGAAGCCATCATCGTTTTGTTATTTATATAAATTCCCGCACTTGATACCCCAATTGCATCTACTTTATTATCCATATATGATGCAGCTTTTTTCATAGATTCCAAAATACCTTGATAATGATAAGAAGGATCTGAATTTATTTTTGGATTCCAAACAGTTTCTTCACTAAATAAAATTTTGCCATCAACAACAGCTGATACTTTTCTATCACTTCCACCAGCATCAAAACCTATTCTATTTCCAGATAAATCATTATTAATAACAATTTTTTCTTCTTTTAATACTAGTTTAGTTGAATCTTCTTCGTATAAAACTTCAAACTTGTTTTCATAAACTTGTTCCATAAAACCAACATCAAATTTTCTTTCGCCTTTTAATGCGTAAGTTTCTTTGATTTTTTTGAAAAATTCTTTTGACCCACTTATTATAATTTTATAACCACCAGCTAAATATAAAATAGTTTTTATTATTCTTTCGAATAAAATAAATGTCTCTTCGTCATGGCCAGTATTATCTTTAAAGATATCATTTTTATAAATATAATTATAGCCATCATTCCTTTCAACACAAATTACTAATTCATTCTTTTCTTTGCATGATTTTACTTTTTCTTCATACTCTTCTAAAACCATAACTATAGGATAAAAGTTTTTATCCAAACTAGGTATAAATTTCATAATTATTTATCTCCTTCATTTTCTAGTGATACAATTTGAAATTCTTGTTCTTTTCCAGTAGATGATTTAATTGTTAGTCTATCTCCAACTTCAGCATCTATACAAGCAGCCCCAATTGGAGAATCTACAGAAAGTTTCAAAGATTCAGGATTTGTAGAAGTTTCAATATTACTACTAACTAAAGTAAATTTTAACTTCATATTTCTAGGTGCATTTGAGCCAATAAATTTAATTGTAATAACTTTACCTAAATTTTCAATATCTAAATTATTTTTATCAATTACAGAGGCATTTTTTAAAATATTTTCTAATTCAGAAATTCTTGACTCGAGTTTAGCTTGCTCATCACGAGCAGCATCATAGTCTGCGTTTTCTGATAAATCGCCTTGCCCTCTTGCTTCTTTTATTAGTTCTATAACTTTAGGGCGTTCGACATTTTTCAACTCTTCAAGTTCAAGTTCTAACTTTTCAAATCCCCGTTCAGTTAATTGATGTTTATTGTTCATAGTAAACCTCCATAAAATTTTAACTATATTATAACAAAATATCTCAAGCTTTTCAACTTTTATATTTATATTTAAAATGAGAAAAATAAAAATTTAAATTTTTCTCACCATGTCGTGTTTTCGTAATCTAAAAGGCACTTTAAAAGTGATTATTTGTTGTGCGTGGTTAGCTTTAGTTACTTCTTCATTATCATTATTTAATATTTTTCTTACAATAAATTTAGAATTTTTTAATTTGGGACCAAAAAACTCTAATTCATCACCAACTTCAAAATAGTTTCTTTGTTCAATCGTTGCTACCTTTGTAAATATATTATAATCTAAGACATAACCAACAAAATGATTACTAAAGACTGTTACACCGGGGTTAAAATATTGTTCATTTATCGTAACCTCATGTTTTAAATATCCAGTAGATGATTTTCTTGTTTCAGACTTTAAAATTTCATCCATATAAAAATCATAATTATTAATATAACCATTTTTATAATAGTCATCAATTAACATTCTATATGCTCTAACTACTGTAGCGATATAATAAACAGATTTCATTCTTCCTTCAATTTTTAGTGAAGAAACTCCCATATCAATCAATTGAGGAATTACTAAAATGCCTGTTAGGTCTTTAGAACCCATATTAAACATATTATTTGAGACAAGTTTTCTATTTTTATATAGCTCAAAATCCCATCTACATGAATGAGCACATCCTCCTCTATTGGCATCACGGTTTGTCATATGATTACTTAACATACATCTTCCGCTAAAAGATGCACACATACCGCCATGGATAAATACTTCCAATTCAGTATTTGTTTTATCTTTTATAATTTTAATTTGTTCAAAATTTAATTCTCTTCCTAAAACAACTCTTGAAAATCCAAATTCAGAAAATTGTTTCACAGCATCAGAATTTATTATGGACATTTGTGTCGACAAATGTAGTTCTAGTTTAGGGGCAAACTTTTTTATTTTTTCAGCAAAAGCCAAACTACTAACTATAACTCCTTTAACTTTAGCTTTTTCTAACGCAGTAACATATTCTTTAAAATTTATAATATCAGAATCATGTGGAACTATATTCATTGTAACATAAACCTTAGCATGATATTTTTTAGCAAATTTAACACCTTCAATAATATCAACTAATTCAAAGTTGTTTGCTCTTGCACGCAAACTAAATTGTTTGCCACCAATAAAAACAGCATCAGCACCATACATCACCGCAATCTTTAATTTTTCCAAATTTCCAGCAGGAGCTAGTAATTCAATCTTATTCATTAAAATCCTCCTTTAATACTACCGATTTTTTCAATAAAAATCCGCTTTTCGTATTAGGATAGATCTCTTTGATTAAATGATCATTTTCGATGACATTTATATTTTTAATTAAATCTCTATAATAAGAAATAATTAGAGGTAAATTTTCTTCACTTAAAAAAATCGGATTAATTTTAATAAAAGAAAAGTTATTAACAAATTCTTTAATTTCTTTATAAGCACAATAAATGTAATCGGTATAGACAAAAATCCCTAATTCAGATTCATATATTTTATAAAATACATCTTTTGATAATTCTTTAATTTCAAATAAAGAATTATTCAAAGGCTCTTCTATTTTATCAAATTCTTGAAACAAAGATAATATAGGTCTTTTAGAATAAAAAATTTGGTGATAACCAAAAACTTCAAAACAACCATTATTTGTTTCACTTAAGAGTTTAATTTGTTTTTTGCTTAATTCATTAGCTACAAATACTTTAATATTTTTTTCCTTATAGAAATTTAAATCATCTGTATTAGTTCCCATAGTTTTTGCATCATAGATTAATCGCTTCAAATCATTATTTTTATTAAAATAATAATAAACAGCAAAATCAGAAAAAATTATATAATCATATTCAATATTTTTTAAGACGTTAAATAGCTCATACAATTGACCTAAATCATCTTCTCCATATAAACGGTCTATATTAATAAATATTTTTTTACCACTAGATTTTATAATTTTAGTAATCTCATCTAATTGGTTAAGAGAAAACTTAATGCCATTAAAAGTAGAAAACCCTTCTAAATTAATGATAAGACCATCAACTTCATATGATTTAATTTTATTAATCTTTTGCAAATCAATAATAAGTTTAGTCATTGTTCCTCCTAATGCTAACGCTCATTCCATCACCAATTGGTATAAAATAAGTATAAAAATCTATATTATCAGAAAGAAATTCATTATATGATTTTATCTTACGAGATAAACCTTTTAAATTTTTAGATAAATCATCTTTAAATAAAATTCCATGAAAAAAAAGATTATCTGTGACAATAATTCCTTTTTTAGATAATTTCTTTTCATATTTATTAAAGAAATTAATATTTTGAGCTTTTGCTGCATCAATGAAAATCAAATCATATTCCTTTTTTAAAAGACTTTCATCTAAAGTCAATGCATCACCATATATTACGTTAACATTATTATTCAAACCAAATAATTCAACATTTTTACAAGCTATCTTATACATCTGCTCTTTTTTTTCAATCGTATCAACAAAAATAATAGGGTTTGATAGTGCCATATTAATGGCACTATACCCTATTGCAGTACCAATTTCTAAAACTGTTTTTTTATTATCACTTTTTAATAATAGCAATAAAAAAGATAAACTTTCCTTGTTTATAATAGGAATATTATTAATTGTTGCATATTTTTCCATTAATGTCATTTGACTAGAAGAAAAATATTTATTTAAAGAATTAAAGTATTCATTCATAATAAATCACCTATTAAGTATTATACTCTAATTTAATAAAATCTTCAAGCAATTAAGAAATTAGTAACTCTTAATAAAATTAACAGTATCTTTATATTTAGACTCACTTCTTAAAATATCAACAAAATAATTATAATAAACCCTGCTATATAAAGCATGGCGATGTGTTTTATTATAGGGAATAATTTCAAATTTAACATATTCTCTAACTTCTAAATTTTTATTGTAAGGATCTTTAATCAATAAACCAATAAAATCAATAAAGTGTTTATGGATTTTATTAATCTTTTCATAAGTATAATCTTTAGAATAAAACTGAAAAGAGTTAATTGTTAACTCTGTTGGCATTTTATATGCACAATACCCAAGTATTGCTAAAAATCTTGCTTCTCCCATTAATTCTTTTTCAATAATCTCTTGAAATACTTCCTCATATTTAAAACCATTCAGCAAAATTAAACAACGTAAATAAAATATTTCATTAGCAATTTCTTCGCTAAATATTCCTGTGTAAATTGCTTCAACTTCTTTAATAACAGTTTTAAAAGCGTTTCTAGAAATTATCTCTAATAACATTAAATTCGCAATAATTTTCCCTGATGTTGGGTAAAACATATTTCTTTCATCAAATAATATTTTTTTATGTTTTAACATAATTGACACGTTATTCATGTGATATCCATATTGCATTTCTAAATACGCGAGCATCCATTTTTCTTCAAAAAGTACTAAATCTATTTCATCAAAACAAGCAAAATAATAAACCATATCTATGTAATCATGTGAATTTATTTTAAATTTTAGAACAAGAAATAATAATAATATTTGCTCTTGATTTGTCATAGAGTCTTTAATTGGATCCATTTCTTTTATCAACGCTTTTAAGTTAACTTCATCATTAATTAATAAATAATAATAACCAAGTATTAAAGATCTTGGAACACTGAATACATTATTTAATACAATTTGATACATTGTATATAGAGTATCATAATCATTGTGAATAAATAAATTTAAAACTTTATTAAGTATTTCTTGAGTTTCTTTTAATTGATTATTTTCAAACTTAATCCCATAAACTTTTTGTAATTCTTTTATAAATCTCCTTTCTGGTTTAATTAAATGATTTTCAAATTTACTCATATAGCTTAAACTACACAGTCCATGAGAAACATAATCTAATGTCCAATTTTTTTGCAATCTTTCCTTCTTAGCCGTTTGTGCATAATAAAAGAGTTCAAAGTTATAGTTTATCTTTTTCTCTTTTATCTTAAATTTGTCAATGTTTTTTAACATACATACCTCCTTAATGTTATTTACCTATAATTGTATGTTATTAACAACATTTTTTACATAATAAATTATTGAAAAAATGTTGACAATAATAATGTTGATGAAAACTAGTTTTTTTCTAAAAACTAGTTAAAAAACATCTTTTTCTAATAGAAAATTATAATTTTTAAGTTCTTTTTCGAAAATTTTATTATTAGGTAAAAAAGAATTTAATTTATTTTTAAAGTTCTTACCGTGATTTGGAAATAAAAAATGAAGAAACTCATGTATCAAAACAAAATGCAACAAATTTTCCGGAACTGCAACTAGAACTTTATTAATTGTAATAATATTTTTCTTATAATTACAAGAGCCCCATTTACTTTTAAGTTTTTTCATAATTAATGAAGAATTTTTAGGAATAATGTCAGGATATGTAGTTTTATAATATTCAAACAAATCCTCTATTTCACTATATAAAGGAGCTTTTATTTTTTCAATAAATTGCATATTAATCTCTTGTATTTCAGGAATAAAAATATTTTGTTCATTAAATGAATAAAATTCATTAATGTTTCCAGTTTTCTTAAAAGTAAAATATTTCCCTTTGAGCCAAATTCCTTTTTTTTCTAAACATTCCTTCACATGCATTTTTTGGTAGGTTTCATTTTTTTCAATTATTGTGTTGCGTAACCATTCAGAGTTTCTTTCAATAAATTCTAGACATTTGTTTTGAGAAACAAACAATGGACAACTTATATTTATTTGTAATAAGGCATTAACTTTCATAATAATCCTTTTTATTTTTTTTCTATTTATAAAAGCATCATACAAAATCCCATTAATATTAATTTTAATTATTTCCACAAAAGCACCTCTATTCTATAATTTGTTTTTCTTTCAAACTACAATATTTATTTTTGCCAATAATTATATGATCAACAATAATTATATCCATTAGCTTTGCAGCTTTAACTAATGCATATGTTGATTCAATATCTTGCCTTGAAGGAGTTGGGTCTCCACTTGGATGATTATGTGCGACTATTAATCCCGCCGCTGAATACTTTAGAGCCCATTTAAGAATATCTTTTATATTAAATATTGTTTGGTTTAATGTTCCAATTGTAACAGTTTTTAAAGTAATAACTTCACTTTTGCTATTTAAATATAAAGCAACAAGATTCTCTTGATTTAAATGTTGGAGATTATCTTTTAAATAATTATAAGAATCAAAAGGGCTTTTAATTGTAATAACTTTTCTAATTGGAACATTTATTCTTTTACCTAACTCAATAGCTGCCAGTAAACTTATAGCTTTTGCTTCGCCAATACCATTAATCTTTGTCAATTCAGCAACTGTTGCTTCATTAATTTGATCTAAACTCTGAAATTTAATTAATAGTTCTTTAGAAATATCTAATACTGATTTATTATAACTGCCAGTACGCATTATTATTGCCAATAATTCATAATTTGCTAGTGCTGATGGCCCATATTTTAACAATCTTTCTCTAGGCCTCTCATCAATAGGCATTTCTTTTAACATATATTTCATAAAAATCCCCTTCTATAATTCAATATTATAGAAGGCGATCTTAATTTATTCTATTTATTGAAAATACTTAGTATTTCACTTACAAAATATAAACTTCCAGTAAAAACTATAATCCAATTATTATCTAATTTTAAACTATTTTCTACTGCTTTTTCTAAATCATATTCAATACTTTTATCTGTAATCGTCGTTAAATTCAAGAGATTAATTGCTTCGTCACTTCTTTTATAATG
>DUUA01000075.1 GCA_012841765.1 Acholeplasmataceae bacterium | reverse complement strand
ATCTATATTATGCAAACTATTAATTGTAGCATTAGGAGTATTTTGCATAAAAATACCTAAAATCATAATTGCAATAATTGGCCCAATTGAAGCAATTCCAACAAGTCCAAAACTGTCATCAGTTGAAGTTCTGTCTCCTCTTGAACTAGAAATTCCAAACCCAAAAGCAATAATAAACGGAACAGTCATTGCTCCGGTTGTAACACCACTTGCATCAAATGACATTGGCAAAAAATCTTTAGGAACGAAAATTCCCAAAAGAAAAATAATACCATAAGATATAATTAATATAACTGATATTTTTAATTGAAATATAATTCTTAAAACAGATATTGCTAAAAAAACACCGATACCAATACTAATGCTAATTATTATTGCATATTTATTAATGCCTGATTGTTCAGCTAAAACAGTCAAATCAGGTTCAGCAATCGTAACTAAAAACCCTAGTAAAAAGGCAAATATTATAAACAGCCAAATTTTTCTTTTCCTAGTTACATATTTACCAGTATCTTCACCAATTTTCATCAATGAAATTTCTGCCCCAACAGAAAAGAAGGCCATACCTATAATTAAAAAAATCGCACCTAAAATAAACATAAATAAATTTGCTATATCTAATTTTACTAATGTTAAACTTAAAATAATACCTATTATCATTATAGGAAAAACCGAAAGGAAAGATTCTTTTGTTTTAGTTTTAAATATTTTGTTAATAACAATCACTCCTTCTAATATGTATTATTATAACATTAAAAAGATATTTTTTCAATAAAAATCATTAATATTCAATCTATGCATATTATTAGTTAATTATCAATTTCTATTATAAACTAATAATAGGTGATTATAATGAATGATTATAAAATAATATGTGATGAGAAAACTGGAATTTGTAATTTAGTATCAAGCGAAGAAATTGGCTATTTAGACAACATAAAAAAAGAAATAATTAATGTTTTTTTGTTTACAAATCCTATTAATGAAATATCAAAAGACTATTATATTGATTTATTAAAGTTCTATTTACAATATAGTGAATATATAAATTTTAATTTAGTAATAGGTAATGGCAATTCAAATGTTTATAATAGTCTCTTAATAAAAGTTTTTGAATTAGCTGAACAAAAAAATGAAATTAAAGCACTTCAATTCTTAAATTTCGCTAGATTTTATAGCAATTATTTAGGGAAAAACTTAGATGAAAAAAATACAATAAAAGAAATCTTACAGTTAATTAATTGTAAAAATTCAGATATAAATAATTTATTAAATTTAAACAAAGCGAATGACTTAATTACAAGTGATATTAATTTTGCTGAAATGTATAAAATTAAAGAATATCCATCACTCGTTATGATTAATGAAAATAACCAAGGCTTAAAAATAAAAGAAAATCATAATTTTGAAAAATATCAACAAGTCTTAAAAAGATTGTCAATTGATAAAACATCTTTAATTCCAATAGAATTACCATCTTTTTCTAATTTAATTGATAATATTCTGTTAATATCGCAAGATGAAATAGAATACTTGTATGGTATTAACATTAGTAATTTCAATGCTTTTATAGAAGAAAAGTTAAATGAAAAAAAATATGAAATTTTAGAATTTAAATCTAAAAAATTTATTATGTTGAATAATAATTAAATTAAAAAGACTAAGCTTTTTGCTTAGTCTTTTTCTATTTCTATTGGGTTTTTCTTTATTTTTACCTTTTCAATAATGTTTTCGTTAATTGTAATTATTGTAAAGTCCAAATTTTCAAAACTTACTACTTTATTTACATCATCTTCTTCAGGAAGTCTTTCTAATAAATATATTATTAACCCCCCTATAGAATCATAAGAATCATCAGTAGAAATTGGAATCTTTGAATTTAATAAACGATTGATATCTTGAACAGGAACATTACCTTTAACGATAAATGTATCTGCAGCAATTTGCTTTAAATCAACTTCTTCATGTTCATCATAAATGTTACCAACTATTTCTTCAACAAGGTCTTCTAAAGTAATAATACCACTAAAACCACCAAATTCATCAATGATTATCGCTATATGAGTATTAGTAGTCTGCATTTCTTGAAACAGAACCGAAGCTCTTTTTACATCTGTTGCAAATAGAGGAGAACGTAATAATTTTCTAATATCAACGTTTTCAAAACCAACTCTTCTAGCTTCACGATAAAAGTCTTTATAATATAATATGCCTATAACATTATCTATTTCACCTTCATAGACAGGAACTCTAGAAAAGTTCGTATCAATTAATTCATCAACAAAATCTTCTAAATTATCATTAATGTCAATTGCAAAAACAAGTTTTCTAGGTGTCATAATATCAGAAGCATCATAATCATCAAGTGCAAAAACACTATTAATCATCTTCTCTTCTCTTTCACTTAAAACACCACTCGCATGTCCTGCTCTAATAATTTTACGTATTTCATTTGTTGAAAATTCTTCTTCAAGACTATCTTTTTTATTACCTGTTATAAATAATAACAGATTAGTAGAACCTGATAACAATTTTATAAATGGTACTAAGATTTTCATTAAAGCGTAAATAATAGGTGCAGATCTTAAAGCAATTTTTTCTTTATTTTGTAAAGCTAACTTTTTAGGGAATAATTCTCCTAAAACTAACGTAAAATATGACAAAATCAAAGTAATTATTATAACAGAAATTGTATGTGCAGTATTATAAGGAATACTTATTTTTTCTAACACATCTGCAAGCGGACCAGCCATGCCTGTTGAAGCTGAAGCCGCAGAAAAGAATCCTGCAAAAGTAATGCCTATTTGAATAGTAGATAAAAACTTCGATTCATCTTCCATTACTTTTAATAATTTTTTCGCTTTTTTATTGCCATTTTCAGCAAGTTCTAAAATATTTAGTTTATTAACTGATACTATCGCCATTTCAGCTGATGCAAAAAATGCATTGATAGCTATTAAGACTAGTAAGAACAGTAATTGGAGCGGAATGCTCATAATTGTTTATATCTCCTTATATTTTAGATAATTATACATTATTTTGATTAATTTTGCAACTATTCCATGCGAAGTGCTTCTACAGGATCTCTTAGAGCTGCAAGCCTTGAAGGTATTAATCCTGATATAAATGTTAAGAACATACTTATTAAAATCAAATATAATCCATGCATTAAATTAAGAGTAGCAATATTTGGAATATCAACTAGTTTATATAATAGTGCACTAATTGGAATGCTTGCTAACCCAGCAATCACTACCCCAATAGCTCCTGCTAAAAAACCAATTAGAATTGTTTCAGCATTAAAAACACGTGAAATATCTTTCTTTCTTGCTCCAATACTACGTAATATACCAATTTCTTTTGTTCTCTCTAAAACAGATATATAAGTTATAATTCCTATCATAATTGAAGAAACCACAAGAGAAATTGCTGTAAAGGCAATTAAAACATAACTAATACTATTTACCAAAGTATTAAGTGAAGAAACCATTACGGACATAATATCAGTATAATAAATTCCTGCTTTTTTGGCTTCAATTTCAGCAGCATTTTTTTGTGTATCTGTTGCATCAGCTGGATTAATTCCTAATTCATTATAATAAGTATCTCTAGCTTCTTGTTCCTTAACATTATTATAATCATCAAGATAATCTGTAATATATTGTTTATTAAAAAAATCAACTGGAAATATATTTATTTCATTAGGAACATTAGTGCCACCTAATTCTGCTTTAACTTTAGTAGCTTGTTGTTCTGCTGTTAATGATGCTGAAGGAGTATATGCCTCACCAGTATACGGATTAATTCCAGCATTGGCTGGGTTATTAATCCAATTAACTATTTCTGAATTTGATGAATTATTAATAATAAATTCAGTTAATTCCTTAGTATAAGCAATAGTTGATGAAACTGAACCACTTGTAGTATTTTCATTAACTCTAGCAATACCAACTATTTCGATATCAAGATAATCTTCTTCATCCAAGTTATTATAAACCAGTCCAGGAAGAATTGTTACATCGGTTCCCATACTATTACTATTTTTAATAAATTTATTATTTAAAGAATCAAATCTATATAGTCCATCATTTAAAACAATGCGATATGTTTTACCTATTACATCTTCAAATGAAATATCTTCTTTAGAATCAAGTCCTAAAGCTTGCAAATAAATATCTGGAACCCTATTATATTTATCAATAATTAATACAACTTCATTTTTATTTTTGGGAATATTACCAAATGTATCATATTGCCCATTAAAAAAAGCCATTTTATCATCATCTTTACCATATACTATTTCACTAAACATATTTGAAGGCACTTTCGGATAATAATTCATATTATTATATTCAATTTCATAAAAAATATTCATTGAAAATGGGTATTTATATGAAATAGCATCATACCACAAAGGGTTTAGCCCGTTAATTAAAACTTCATCAATATATTCTTGATTAATGTCATTAGAAATATTCCCTTCAGCCAGTAATCCCGCTAATTCTTGAGGATGTATTACATTTTCTTCAGGGAATTCTTCTAAATTATTAATTTTCATATTCATAAATTTAGAAAAATCAATTCCTTCTTCGGAAATTGTAAGTGGATAAGAAGCTAGTGTATCTTTTTGCAAACTGTCAACATAACCTTGAAAACCATTGGATAAGCTTAAAACTAAGGCTATTCCAATAATTCCTATACTTCCTGCAAACGCAATTAATATAGTTCTACCTTTTTTAGTCAATAAATTTTTTAAAGACAATAAAAAAGCTGTAATAAATGACATAGCTGTTTTGTTTGATTTATAATCTACACCATTTTTCGAAGAAATTATTTCTTTTGTAGAATCATATGGTTTTGTATCTCCAATTTTCTCGCCATCAAGTAATTGAACAATTCTTGTAGCATATTCTTCAGCAAGATCTCCGTTATGAGTAACCATAATTACTAATCTATCTTTAGAAATTTCTTGCAAAATATCCATAATCTGAATACTTGTTTCGGAATCAATTGCGCCAGTAGGTTCATCAGCTAATAATATTTCTGGATCATTTACAATTGCTCTAGCAATTGCTACTCTTTGCATTTGTCCCCCAGATAATTGATTAGGCTTTTTAGTAATTTGATCGTGAAGCCCTACTTTTTCAAGTGCTTCTGTGGCTTTTGCTCTTCTTTCAGTTTTATTAATTCCTGATAAAGTTAAAGCAAGTTCAACATTTTCAACAACAGATAAATGATTTATTAAATTATAACTTTGAAAAACAAAACCAACAGAGTGGTTTCTATAACTATCCCAATCGCGATCTTTAAAGTCTTTCGTTGAGCGATTATTTATAATCAAATCACCAGAAGTGTATTGATCTAATCCTCCAATAATATTTAATAGTGTGGTTTTTCCGCAACCAGAAGGCCCTAAAATAGCTACAAATTCACTTTTTCTAAATTCTACGCTTACATCTTTAACGGCTTCTACAATTCCTTCTCCTACCTTGTAGTTTTTAACAATATTTTTTAATTT
>DUUA01000074.1 GCA_012841765.1 Acholeplasmataceae bacterium | reverse complement strand
TTTTTGTATAGGAACATAAGAGATTTTAATCAGGTATTTTTGATATTTTCTGATATCATCTTTTTTTAGTTTTTCTCTTATACAAACAGTTAACATATTCCCTCTTTCCTCTAATCCAATTACCTTTATTCCAGATATTAAAGATGATAGAACCTCAGTTTTTCCTGTTAAATATTTAAAGTTGTTTTTAAGAGATTCAGTGTTATAATCATCGAATAAAACTCCGTTATCAATAAAGAGGATTCTATTTGCTAAAAAATCAATTTCATCGATATAGTCTGTAGACATTATAACTGTTCTCGGGTATCTATCATGATCATTATATAAAAAATTAAAAAAGTCATATCTATCTTTTACATCACAGCCTTTTAAAGGATTATCATAAACAGTAATATTAGCTTTAGAAGCTAAACCAATAATACTATGTAAAAGGCATTTTTGGCTTTTATTTAATTTCTGATATAAAACATTTGCTTTTAAATTAAAGTTTGCAAGTAGTTGATATGCTAAAGCATTATCCCACTTTGGATAGTATAGTGAAAAATGTTTTAGAATAGTTTTTATTTTAAAATTACCAGGAAAATTCATTTTTCTAGAGATGTAACAAATTCTTTGTTGAATAGAAGTTGAATCATTTAGTAATTCTCCATCTAAATAAACAGAACCAGAATCTAATAAAGCTTTACCTGCGATTACATCAAGTAATTCTTCTCTTAAGGAATCGGTTTTACCAATTATTGCGTAGACAGTATTCTCTAAAAAATTGTAATTAAAATCAACTATATTAGTTTTCTTATTAAATTTTTTTGTTAAGTTTTCGCAAACTAATACTGACATAAATTACTCCTTATTATAAATTTTTGTTATAAATGCTATCATCTAATAATGATATTTCAGCTTCACCTTTACTATAGTTAGTTGCTTGTTCTAAAAATTGAGTTGCTTCAGAAGCGATGATTTTAAATATTAATGTTACTTTTGTTTGAAACTTTTTATCTATTATATTATAATTTTCTAAAAAACGGTTTAAAATATTTGCAGTTTCATAATCAGTAACGATTTTATAGTATTGATAATCAATAATCTCTTCGATTGTTGCAAGTTTTAAGGCTTCGCTTATTGAGGTTGAGTAGGCTCTTATTAAACCGCCTGCACCTAGTTTTATTCCTCCATAATAACGGGTAACGATAGCTAGAATATTTGTTAAATCATTTTTTTCTAAAACATTATAAATTACTATTCCTGCAGTTTGGCTAGGTTCACCGTCATCCGAATATTTTATGCTATCATTATCAGAAGAAATTATGTAACTATAACAATTATGAGTAGCGTCATAATGTTTCTTTTTGATTTCTTTTAGTTGTTCCTTAGCATCATCTACACTAAAAACCGGAATTAAATTCGTTATAAAAACTGATTTTTTAATGGTTTGAGTATATGTTATACTATTTATTAGTTTTTTCATAGAATCACCTTATTTTTATTATAATGGAATTTTAAAATAAAACAAGAGAGAAAGCATTAATTTGTGGAAAAAGTCGTTTTTATTTGTTATAATAAATGTGGGAATTATATTTTTAGAAGGGGGATAGGATAGTGAGCGATTATCTAGAGAAGGGTAAGGGAGTTTTATCTGTTTTAACAAATAATGGTCATCAAGCTTATTTGATTGGTCAAGTTGTTAGAAGCATAATGTTGGATACTGGTTATGATGAAATAGACATTACGACTAGCGCTTCAATTGAGCAAATTGTTAAAAATTTCACTCAATATAAATATGAAATAATCAATAATGATACAGTTATGCTTTACTATGAAGGTTATTTGTTTTCCATTAGTCCTTTTAAAAATATTAATGATGGTAAATTTTCAAAAAAGAATAAGAGAATGCATTACTCTGAAATTTTAGAACAGGATTTAGCTAGTAGGGATTTTACTATTAATGCAATTGCTATGAGTCATGGTGGAATGCTCACTGATGCCTTTAATGGTTATAAAGATTTAACAAGTGGTAAAATAAGAGCAATTGGAAAAGCTTCAAAAAGATTTAAGGAAGATCCTCTTAAAATAATAAGAGCAGTGAGACTAGTTAGTGAATTAAATTTTAAAATGGAAATTTCGACTGCTAATGCTTTTAAAAGAAGAGTTAAATATGTTGATAAATTAAGTATTGATTTTGAATTAATCAATGAGTTAAGAAAATTATTAGATGGACAATATTTAAAGAAAGCTTTGCTTTATATAAAAGATGCAAAATTATATAAATATTTAGATTTTTTTGGTTATCCTTTAAAAAGATTATCAAAAAAATATATGGATTGTGATTTTGCGATTTTTGCAATAGCTGCTTTTGTATATAATAATAGAATACCTGATGAGTTTGAAAATTATTTTTCCGATTTAGATAAAATTAGAGAATTAGTGGAATTGTCATTATTAATAACTAAAGAAAATTATGATACAGTTTTATTGTACAAATATGGTGTTGATAATTGTTTAATTGCTAATAAAGTAAATAGATTAATTGGCAAGTCGAAAAGAAAAGATAAGCAAATTATTAAATTATTTAAAAATTTACCTATTAAGAGTAGGGATGATATGGATTTTAAAATAGAAGATTTAGTTAAACTTGCAAACGGTTCTATGAGTCAAACAATTAATAATATTTATGAGGATATGGAGTTTAAAGTAGTTACTAAAGAATTACTAAATAAATATCAAGATTTAAGTGAATATGCAATTAACGAACTATCTAATTTACATTTTGATAATGTAAATAATGAAGTAATACAGAATATTCCAATCAATAATACTAAAGAAGAAAGAATATATACTTTTGATGAAAATGAATCTTTCAAACAAGAAGAAATAATTATTGAAAAACAAATTAAAGAGTTTTCTACACAGAATATGCCATCTAATGAGGTAGAAAGAAGTTTAGAAGAACGTGAAAAAATATTGAAAATAAGAGAAGCAGAAATAAAAACTTTAGAAAAAAATACTCTAAAGCAAAAACTTGATGTAGAAGCTAGAGATTTAACAAATCAAAGTATTGAGATTTTAAGATCTATGAAATATGTTGAATACGACACAGTTTCTATTGAATCAAAAAAAGAGTTACGGGATACTTTTGAGAAAGTATTGGTGAGTGCAAACCCTAAATATGGCTCTTTAAAGGAAGGAAATGAAAATGAAGAAGATTAATGATTTTAAACCAGGAGATGAAGTCGCTGATTTAATTTTAAGATTAAATGATGTTCAACTTCGTAAAACAGCATCACAGGCAGATTATGCTACGATGTTAGGATATGATGGTGAAAATATTTTAGAAACAAAAATATGGAATTTGACTGAGGAATTAAAAGAAATTCTGGTTAATGGAAATATCTATTCGTGTTTTGGAAACATGAAAGAATACCAGGGTAAAATGCAATTAAATATTAAAGAATTAAGAATTCCAAGTGCTAATGAATATGATAGAAAAAGTTTCTTTGAATTTGCTAAAATGGATGAAGAAGAATTAAGAACTGAGATTATGAATTATGTTTTAAAAATAGATAATACTATTATTAAACAATTAGTAATGTCATTGTTAGAAGAATATATGGATGAATATTTTATTCATCCAGCAGCAAAAACAATGCATCATAATTATATTTCTGGTCTTGCTTATCATGTTTATAGTATGTTGAAACTAAGTGATACTTATTTAGCACAATATTCTTTTTTAAATAAAGACTTAGTTCATGGCGGGATTATTTTACATGATTTAGGAAAAATAATTGAAATGAATGCTGAGACTGGAGAATATACTAAAGTTGGTAATTTAATTGGTCATATAACTATTGCTTCAAATAAATTATATCAAAAAGCAGTGGAGTTAAAATTAGATGAGTCTGAGGAATTTTTATTACTTCAACATATTTTAATATCACATCATGGGTTACTAGAATATGGGTCACCAAAAAACCCTTTAATTCCAGAAGCTGAATTAGTATTTTTACTAGATTATTCAGATTCACGAATGGCTGCTCTTGAAAAGGAAGTAACCAAAAACGGAGTTCTTAATGAAGAGCTTATTGGTGGATATACTCAACCAATTTATGCGTTTGATAGAAGAAGTTTTTATATTTCAAATATAAAAAAGAAATAAAGTCTTTTAAATAAAGGCTTTTTTTCTCCAATTTATTAAGAAATATTTAAGAGTAATATGTATAATTAGATATAGGATTTGTAAATATTTCATTACTTTTTGTTTTTTGGCCAATTAAAATATATATGTTGTAAAAAGAGCTGAAAAGTGATAAAATACCAATGTTATATAAAATTCTAATGAGGAGAGATAAAAATGAATAAACAAAAACATGCACAAAATGACCCAACAATAAGAGCAATGTTAATTAAAGTTTTACCTTTATTATTAATAATTATTGCTATTATTGTTATAGCTGTATCTTGTACGGCAGCAGCTAATAATAAAAAAGGACCTAATATTACAAATGGTGATGAAACTTACTTGACTGTAACAGAAGGTGGAAAGACTTATTCTTTTGATAAACAAACTGTTTATGACTTGTTAAAAAATTCTTATGTTATTTCAACATTATTTTCTTTAGTTGATCAAGATTTATTGCAAAAAGAAAAAGTTGAAGGTGTTTCATACTGGGACATGGTTACCGCTGAAGACATAGAAAAAGCAATAGAAAAAGCTACTTTTGAAAATGGCAAAGAAGATTTAACTCTAGAGGAGATTACAGATCTTGAAGAACTTTTTGAAAAAAAGATGTTTTCAAGTGGATATCGAACTCCTGAAGATATCAATAATTATCATAAATTAGAAGTTGCTAGGAAAAAATATGCAATAGATATGTTAGATAAAGCGATTGCTAAAAAAGATGCAGAAGCAAAAGATGATACTGAGAAATATTTCCCAGCATCAAAGATTCAAAGCAAATATGATTCTTTACATAAAGATAGTTATTTTGCAATTGTTGTAAAATATAATACTGCTAAAGAAGTAGATAATGCTTTAGCACAATTAGGAATTAAAATTGTTCCAAAGGATTCAACTGTTGCTGAAAGCTATCCTAAGTGGACATGGATAACAGAAGAAACTGAATTAACTACTGGTGAAACTATTCAAGCAATGATAGATTTATATAATACACAAAATAGTTATAAAGTTGATAATTATCCAACTGATAAATTATCACTTGTTGAAGATGTTCATTATACTGTTGAAGAAGGCAAATATACTTTCAATACAACTGTAAAAGAAGATGAAGATGATACTTTAAATAAATTACATTATACACAAGCAGAATTAACTGCTATTAATAGTGGTGTTTTAACACAAGTTAAAACTAATTTAATTTCTTATAATCCTGAAGATTCTGTTGTTGATGCTAAACAAAAATGGTTTACTAATACAGTTAAATCTTTAGATAGTGGAAAAGTTCAATATTTAGCAATGAAATTTGCTACTATTACAGCTTCACCATTAGAAACAGTAAAAGATGAAATCATTGAAGCTTTAAAAGAAGAAGTACTAAAATTAGAATTTATTAATGAACAAATGTATTCGCTTCGTAGTAATTACGAAATTGAAATATATGATAAAGAAGTAAAAGATTATTATACTTCTCAAGCTGAAACTTTTAAAATTGATTTTAAGGCAACTAAAAAGACTAGTAAAGATAAAATAGCAAAAATTGATGGAGTGGAATATACTGCTGATCAAATTTTTGAGATTATGAACAACAAATATGGAATGAATTTTATTTCTAACCAAATTAATTATGAAAGATTATTAAATGATTCTGAATTGAATACTGTTTATGACTATACTAATAATAAAGTTCTTGATAAAAAAGCATGGGATGAGTTAACAACAAGAATAAAAAACATGAAAAGTGAATTTGCTGCCGGCCAGTATGCTGGAATGGGATGGGCAAATTACATTAAATATGTTTATCAAGTAGAAACTGAACATGAGTTAAAATTATTTTTACTTTATGAAGATTTAAGTAAAGATTACATTAACGAGAAATATGATGTAATTGATATTGAGTCAACTTCAAATATTTGGGATATTTATTTAGCTAATATGGAAGAAATGATTGATGATTATTATAATGTTGCTGGTTATCATTTGTTAATTTCTGTTAATGATGAAAAAGGAACACCAATTGATCCAAGTAAATGGACTGAACATCAAATAACTCTTGCTAAAGAATTAGATGCACAAGTTAAATCATATTTGCAAATCACTCCTGGTAAATATAGTGAAAATTTTGAAAAGATTGTTTCAGAATTTGCAAAAGCTCCAAAATTATTAGTTAAACCGGGCTTTGATGAAATGCCAGTAGTTGAAGATGCTTATTATGTTTTAGATAATATTGAAGTTTCTAAATTTAAATCTGCTGGATTATCAGTTAAGTATGAAGATTTGGGCTCATTTGAAAATGGTAAAATGGTTGAAGCCTTTAGTGTTGCAATGAGAGAAATTTGGAATGCTGCTAATTTTATAGATGGTGCTGATGAGACAACAATTATTTATGGCGTTGATGTTTCTCTTGGTGAAAATATTGTTAGTGAATTTGGATATCATGTATATGTTAATCTTAAATCATTAGATATTGCTAAATGGGAAGATGAAAGTGAAGACAAGCATGTTTTACCAACATTGGAACAAATTCAAAAATATATAGAAGACAAAGCAGATGAAAGTATTTCAAAAGAAATGAAAGCGGCAATTACTAAATACTTCACTCCTGTTAGAACAGAACTTACTGGTGAATCTGTAACTTCAATTGAATTACTAAATGCTCAAAAAGCATTAGCTATTGATTTTGAAATTAATGGATTTTCTAGAGAAGATTATAATAGATTCTTAGATATCAATATTGAAAAATTATCTGAAGATTTAGTTTATACTGCGCATAATGTAGAGTAATTAAATTATAAAATAATAAGGTATCAGGTTTCTATCTGATACCTTTTGTAAAGATATGAAATTAATTGACAGTATAAGTCATTTAATCTATAATGTTATCAATACTTATTAAATTTGAAAGGAATATAAAATGATTAAAAAAATAATTTTTGCATGTATGCTGTCACTTCTTGGAGTAACGCTTATGGCTTGTGGTGGAAAAACTGTTTTAGCACCTTCTATTACCAATGGTGATAGTATTTATTTATCTGTAACAGAGGGAGATAGAACTTATTCTTTTGACAAGAAAACAGTTTATGATTTATTAAAAAACTCTTATGTGGTTTCAACATTGTTTTCTTTAGTAGATGAAGATTTACTAAAAAAAGAAAAAGTTGGGGGAGTATCATACTTCGATATGGTTACAGAACTTGAAATTGAAGAGCAAATTGAAAAAACAACTTTTCCAAATGGGAAAGATGATTTAACTGATGCTGAAATTAGTGAACTAGAAGCTCAATTTGATGAAAAAATGTTTTCAAGTGGATATCGCACTAAAGAGGCAATTGAAGGTTATCAAAAATTAGAAATTGCTAGAAAAAAATATGCTAAAGATATGTTAGAAAAAGAAATTATTGAAAAAGATGCTGCTGCAAAAGAAGATAAAGAAAAGTTTTTTCCAGAAACTAAAATTAATAGTAAATATAATTCTTTACACAAAGATAGTTATTTTGCAATTATTGTAAAATATAATACAGCAAAAGAAGTAAGTGATGCTTTAGCTCAATTAGGAATAAAAATTGTTCCAAAAGAAATGAATGTTAGTGATAGTTATTCTAAATGGGTTTGGACAGCTGATGAAGTTGAGTTAACGGTTGCTGAAATAACTCAAACAATGATTGATTTATACAATACACAAAATAGTTATAAAGTAACAGATTTTCCTCTTGAGTCTTTATCACTTGTTGAAGGAAAACAATATACAATTAAAGATGGAAAGTATAAATTTAATACTTCTATTTCTGAAACTGATGAAGATTTAAATAAATTAAATTATACACAAGCTGAATTATTGGCAATTAATAAAGGAGTTTTAACACAAGTTAAAACTAATCTAGAATCATACGATCCAGAGAAATCTGTGGTTTCTGCTAATCAAAAATGGTTTACTAATTCTGTTAGAACTCTAGATAGTGGAAAAATTCAATACTTAGCAATGAAATTATCAACTGAAACAGCTAAACCTTTAGATGAAGTAAAGGATGAAATTATTGCTTTATTAAAAGAAGAAGTACTAACAATTGAATATATTAGTAAACAAATGGTTAAATTGCGTAGTAATTATGAAATTACTCTTTTTGATAAAGATATTCAAGATTATTATGTTTCACAAGCTAAGGATGCAAAAGTAGATTTTAAAACTAGCAAAAAAACTAGTAAAGATACAATTGCTGTAATAGATGGTGTTAATTATACTGCTGATCAAATTTTTGAAATAATGAATGATAGATATGGAATGAACTTTATATCTAATCAAATTAATTATGAAAGACTACTTACAGATAAGAAGTTAAATACCGTTTATGATTATAATGGGAAAAAAGATTTTGATAAAAATAAAGTTCTTGATAAAGAAGCTTGGAATGCTTTAGATGTTAAACTTGAAAAGCTTAAAAAAGAATTTGCTGCTGGACAATATGCTTCTATGGGTTGGGAAAATTATATTAATTACGTATATCAAGTCCATAATGAACATGAACTTAAGTTGTATTTACTTTATGAAGATTTAGGACAAAAATATATAAAAGCAATGTATGATGTAGAAGGCATTGAAAAAGATTCAAATCTTTGGGATTTATATAAATATAATATGCAAAAAGCTGTAGATAAATATTATAATGTTACTGGTTATCATTTGCTAATTTCTGTAAATGATGCTAATGGAAGACCAACAGACCCAAGTGATTGGACTGATTATCAAAAAACTTTAGCTGAAGAATTAGATGCGCAAATAAAAGTTTATTTAAGTAATACTGCGGGAAAACATAGTGAGAAATTTGAAAAGGTAACTTTAGAATTTGCAAAAGCGCCCCGATTTGTAGCAAAAACTGATTTTCCAATACAACCTGAAATTGATAATTTAACATATAATTTAGATAATATTGAAATTTCTAAGTTTAAGTCTGCAGGTTTGTCAGTGAAATATGAAGATTTAGGCTCATTTGAAAATGGTAAAATGGTTGAAGCTTTCAGTGATGCAATGATAAAGATTTGGAAAGCAGCTACTTTTACTGATGGTATTGATGAGGCAACTGTTCTTTATGGCGTTGATATTGCAGCTGGAGAATATATTATTAGTGAATTTGGCTATCATATCTATGTTAATACAAAGGCTATAGATATTCCTAAGTGGACAGAAGATAGTCAAAATAAACATATTTTGCCAACGTTTGAACAAATACAAACATATTTGATTGATAAAGAAAATGAATCTTTGTCTAAGGATATTTTGGCGGCAATTGATAAATATTTTAATCCGGTAAGAAATGAACTAACAAGCAATACTTTAACTTCAATAGAATTAATTAAAGAACAAAAAGCTTTAAATGTTGATTTTAAAATCGAAGCATTTACTTTATCTGAGTTCCGTAAATTTTTAGATATTAACCTTGAAAAGTTAGTTGAAGAATTAACTTATCAAACTTCTTTACCAGCTTAGATTAAATTTATATTTAATATTAAGGTATCAGATTTCATCTGATACCTTTTAACTTGAAAAAAAGAGGTAAAAATTATATAATAGTTATATTATAATAGGAGTAAGCATATGAAGGTTTGTGTTCTAGCAAGTGGTTCTAAGGGTAACTGCACATATATAGAAAATGATAATTACAAAATAATAATTGATTGTGGAATCACGTATAGAAACGCTTTTTTAAAAGCAGAATCTGTGGGGATAGATTTAAGTAATTTAGATGCTATTTTTATCACACATGAACATGGAGATCATGCCAAGTATTTGTATCAATTTTATTATCGTACTAAAGCTTTGATATATATTGGAAAACCTACGTTAAATAAGTTGCTTAAAACTAATTTAAGTTTAAAGAAGGTTCCGGAAATATTAATTTTAGATCCTGATTTTACATATAAAATATGTGATTTTGAAATAATTCCTATCGAGCTTGTTCATGATGTTTTTTGTTTAGGATATTTTATTAAGCATAATAATAAAACTATTTTATATGCTACTGATACAGGTTTTTTCCCTAATAGGTATTTAGAATTACTTCAAATGGCTAATTTATTAATAATTGAAGCAAATCATGATATTGAAATGTTAAGAGAAAGTGAAAGACCTAATTATTTGATTAATAGGGTTTTATCTGAAAATGGTCATATGAGCAATCTGAGTTGCTATCATTTGTTATCTCGAAATATTAATGCTAATAATTCACATATTATTTTAGCTCATGTTTCTGAAGATTGTAATTCTGAAGATATTATTACAACCGAAATTATTGATAAACTATATAGTGAATTAAATTATATTGGTGAAATTCATATTGCTAAACAAAGAATTTCTTCTCGGGTTATTAAATTATGATGGAAATTAATTTAGTTTGTGTTGGCAATATTAAAGAGAAATATTTAAAAATGGCAATAGATGAATATAAAAAAAGGATTCAGGCTTTCGCGAAATTAAATATTATGGAAATTAAAGAAAGAAATTCTGATGATTCTATTAAAAATTTAAAAGAAGAAGGTATTGATATTTTAAATGTTGTTAATGATGCTTATATGATAACTTTAGAAATAAACGGAGAAAGTGTTGATAGTATTTCTTTTAGCGAGCAAATTAAAAAGTATTTTTTATATAATAATAAAAAATTATATTTTGTGATTGGTT
>DUUA01000073.1 GCA_012841765.1 Acholeplasmataceae bacterium | reverse complement strand
CACAATGTGCCGTCCAATAAGTATTGATACTCATTTACATCTGCATAGTCTGAGTACTCGTCTTCGTCCATTCTATAGTCCAATATACTATATCCATATGCTTCTAATTTTACGCAAAGATCCATGTAATAACGTTCAACGTTATCTATTATTAAATTGACTAGTTTTTCAATATTTGGATATTTGGAGACTATAGGATCAATATCTGCGTCAATATTACTAGTTGAAGCATAGCAATAATACCCTTTATTTCCATTTGAATCGATTGAGCAAATAACAGTTTTCAATGCATCTTTTACAGACTGTTTAAAATTATATTTTTCGTTGATCCATTTATTAAGATCGAAATCAGCCGAGAAGCTTAAGCCGTCTCCCTGACTATAACTTAGACTATAATATAACTCGCTGTTATAAAAAAATGAGTCTATAGAGTTTAACTGTTCGTGTATATCACGGGTTAAAAATGGATAGTCTTCTTTTTCATAGTGTTTTTCAATAACATCTTTTTGAACGTCAATGGGTAATTCATTAAAATTATAAACTTGTACTTTAATTGTTTTCATATCTGTATTTTTAATTGATTGATTGATTAATTGATTGATTAACTAAAAGAATCTATTTTACCGTCAAAAAAAGCGTCTATTTCCCCATCAATAAAAGCGTTAATATCATCTTTTAGCTCCTCGAAAAAATCTATAATTTCGCATCTTAGATTGTAATATTTTTCAGTTTCTATTTGTGAATATAAAAGACTCGCAAGTACTTCACTATTTATTTTTTCAATGCTATAACCATACTCAACAGCAATTTCTAGGCTGTCTCTTAATGATGGATCATTTTCTTTTAAATATTCAATTGCATTGCTGTAATAAATTATTTCTAAATTAAAAGCTCCGTTATCTTGCAATGTGTCTGTTATGATTTCGAACATATCTGCTGCATCACTATTTTCTAAATTTTCCAACAAATCACTTATATTAATATAGTCATTAATACAAACGTCTGTTTTGCTGTCTAATGAACTGAAGAAGCTATAAGTTATTTTTTCTAGTTCTGTGTAAAGTTCTTTTTTTGTTTTCATCTTTGATAATTTTTGATTGATTAATTTCTTTATTTGTAGTTTTTAAATAAATAATAAATAGTAAACGATTCCATAGCTGAACCCGTTATTATATTAATAGTGTTATCTGTTATAGTGTAATTTATAAAATTGTTTTCTAAAAATGATAATAACTTCATAAACTTAGTATTTAGCTTATAACAGTAGGGTAGGTTAAATGTTGTTGTTTCCATTTTTTTGATAGTTTTTAGTGATTGATTTTATTAATAGTCAAAAATTGACTCATAGGGTGCATTTTGATAATGTCTATAATCCATTTCGCTCCCTTCGTTTATAAATGTGTCATTTGCTAACTCAAACAATGTTTTTCTATAAAATGTATCGTTTTCAGGATCAGAAAACGGTTTACTAATCCCCCATATACTCACATCTATTGCATACATTGGCCTCCCGTTTGTGGCTCTGTTGGCTACTATGTGTGCTAACTCAGCTACTTTTGCTCTGTGGTTTAATAATGCAAAATTCATAGTTTTGTAATTTTAAAATTAATAATTCATTTTGTCTGTTCACTATTTCTGCAGGCTTACAACTGCTTTTAGCTAGTTTAAACATAGATTTAATTAATGTGATAATACTATTTGTATTAACGTTGTTTACTCAACCTTGTTACACT
>DUUA01000072.1 GCA_012841765.1 Acholeplasmataceae bacterium | reverse complement strand
TAATTAAATTTTCTATATCCAAATCTAATATCCTTTTTAAACTCAATTCCCCTTTACTTAATTCGTATTTTATTCCCTTACTTAAAAATTCTAACATATTAATTCTTCATATAAAATACTCAAATTCACTTGTATACATTTTACTTCTAGTGAAAATAATTATTTAACACTAACAAATTATAAATTAATAAACTTTAATAATCAGCAAAAAAATACGTGATTTTATTAAAAAATCAGCGATTAGTTTTCAATTAACTAAAATATCAACTTAAAGTATTAAATGATAATTTCTATATACATTATTCATTAACATCCATTGGTAATTCCTTGGAATTGTTTTTAAACATATAAAACGAAGCAGCAAAGATTACAACATATCCTATTATACTTAAATAATCAGGAAATTCCCCAAGTAATGGTATTGCCAGTAACGTTACAAATATAACATTAGAAAAATTAAAAATAGATATCTCATTTGCTGGAGCAAACTTATAAGCTAGGGTTGTTCCAAACTGGCCAGCTGTAGCTCCAAGACCTGCAAGTATTAAATAAAGTATTTGAATACCTGTCATAGGCTGATACTGAATAATAACGAATGGAAGTAATGTAATTACAGAGAATGTAGAGAAAAAGAATACAATCGTATAATACTTTTCCCTTTTTCCTAGTGGCCTTAAGACAGTATATGCGGCACCTGCGAACATAGCTGCCAAGATACTAGTAAAATAAGGTAAAATCTCTAAACTAAAAGTTGGCTTTATAATTAACAAAGCTCCAATAAAAGCAATAATTATTGCAATTAATTGTTTTAATGATATCTTTTCTTTTAAAAAGATAAAACTAAAACCAATCAAGAAAAATGAACTTAACTTATTTAAGGCATTGGCATCTGCAGCAACTAAATTTGAAATTGAATAGAAAAAAAGCAACATCCCTATTGTTCCTAAAGCACTTCTAAGCAAAAGTAACTTTCTGTTTTCTTTTTTACCAAAATAACTTTCTTTATTAATAGTAACCATAGTAAAAGCTAAGATCATAGATATTAAATTTCTAAATATTACTTTTTGAACAGTAGGCAAATCACCAGCAAGCTTAACAAAAATACTCATAAAAGCAAACCCTAGAGATGCTATTAATATTGCTATAATTCCTTTAACGCGACTTGACATATATTTCACCCTATTATTTTTTATTTTCAGTAACCACATGTATAACGCTTAATATAAGTTAAATGAATATTTTTCATTAAATTTAATAAAGATATGCGAAATTCATAATGATGATTATACAACATTTTAATTAGTTTTTCAAATTTGTTAAAATATAAACTAAAAAAGCAATATATTAATAAAGGAAAACATTATTTGTTTTCCTTTTACTTTCTAATACAATTAAATCTCTTATCACTGTTGATTAAACTATCGTTTATTTTAAACCACAATTTACTTTAGGAGAAAGTCAATTATATTTTTATGAATAATACCATTCTGAAAAAAATCAACATTATCTAAAGATAAAACATATTTAGGATATTGATCTTGAATCATTTCCAATGAACCAAATTCTTGTTCTCTTGTTTTTAATGTTTCCATAATATATGTAACTTGATAATATTCAATGTTATTATTTTTAATTGCAATAAAATCAATTTTTTTGTCATCAATGCTTCCTTCTGTAACATCATATCCTCTTCTTAATAATTCAAAAAATACAATGTTTTCCAATGTTTTTTCTATATCCTTTAAATTATCGAATTTAGTTGTTCTTGACCCTTGGTCATTTACAAAATATTTTTCATTAGTCGTTAGTAATTTTTTACCTTTTAAATCATATCTTTTTGCTGAATATATTAATAAAACATCTTTTGCATAACTTATATAATTATATAATGTTTCTTTTCCAATTGTTAGGCCTTCGTTCTTAAAATATTTTATAATATTTACAGTACTAAATTGAGAACCAACTGTGTTTAATAAAAATCGAATCATCTAAATCTATTAATATAGATATTTTTTGATCTTTAAGAGCAAAATTTTAGATAACAGGAAATCTTCCATATCTTATAAAATCATTAAATAGTTCTTGGTTATCTTTATCACCGTGAAATTCTACTAGCTCTTTAAAAGAGAAAGGAAAAACCTTGAAACTTTTATATCTTCCTGTTAGCAATGTTGCATATTCACCAGATAGCATTTTTGAATTTGATCCTGTTAAATAGATATCAAAATCTTTTGTAGCATTTAGAGAATTGACAACCTGTTCAAAATTTTCTACTTCTTATATTTCATCAAGAAACAAATATTTTTTTCCCAAGTCTAATTTCACTTTCTAAATAATCATATAATTTATTTGTATCTTTATATTCCCTTATTCGATAATCCTCAAAATTAAGATAAATAATTCTATTATCCTCTACACCAATATCTTTTAATTACTCAATAATTTGTTTCATTAATGTTGACTTACCAGAACGACGAATAACAACAATTATTTTGATTAAGTCTGTACCAATAAATGGGCGTATCTGATTTAAATATAAAACTCTTTTAATCATAGTGAGCACCTCTCCTAGATAGAATTTCATATTTTTGTTCGATACATAAGACCATTTACCGAGTCCATCATTTTTTGTTCGCTATAAAGAACATATTTCTAGTTCAGATAATTCATGATCTTACTTCAATAAATTTAAATTATTCTGCTGTTATCTAAAAATTATTAAATAAAGAAACTGATTTGTGAAAAAAATAATAAATAAACTAAACTATTTAACTATTTTAAAACTTCTTTAAAAACTCTTAAAGCATTCAAATAACAAATCTTATCAATCTCATCTTTACTAAATCCCTCTTGAACTAATCTTTCAACAAACCCCACCATATATGAAGCATCTTTTAGTTCAATGTCAGAATTAATCCCATCAAAGTCACTCCCAAGAGCTATAACATCAACACCAACTAAATTCTTAATATATATAATATGTTCAATTAAACAATCAATAGTATTTTTCCCAATAGTTTCATCATCATTTAAAAATGATGCACAGTAATTCATTCCCATTACCCCACCTTTTTTATGTAAAGCAATGATCATTTCATCAGTTAAATTCCTAACATGCTTACAAACTCCTCTTGCATTAGAATGAGATGCTACAATAGGTTTACTAGAAGTATTTAAAACATCCCAAAAACCTTTATCAGATAAATGAGAAACATCAACTATCATCCCTAACTCATTCATGCGTTTAACCATTGTAAACCCAAATTCAGTTAATCCATCTTTAATATTAGGAGTTATATAATCTGGTTTATCTTCAATAAATTTTCCATAATTTGGAAAACCAATTTCATTTTCAAAATTCCAATTTAAACATATCATCCTTATTCCCAGTCTATAAAATATATTTAAAAAAGATAAGTTTCCTTTACACACTCCGCCTTCTTCAATAGTAAGAATTGCTGAAACCTTATTATCTGTATTATTTTTAATTAAATCATCATAATTTAGAGCAAGTTTAATATTCTCGCACTCTTCTATCTTTTGATAGAAGGTATCAATTTCATTAACACAAGCTTCAAAAGGATTTTCTCCTTCTAAAAATACAAACATAGCAAAACACTGAGCAAAGTAATTCCCACTAATTAATTTCTTTTCATCTATTTGTAAGGAATTTTCTATTAAAGAAATATTTTCATTTTTCTTTCTTTTAAAACGATCAATAACACAAATTGTATCACAATGTAAATCTATTATTTTCATAATCATTCTCTCCTTTTAAATAATTATAAAATACTTTAACAAATTATACCACAATGCACAGTTTTAACAAAAGAAGAAAAGAACAAAATTGATTATTGTTATTTATTATTAAAAGAGAGTTGTAATATTAAATTATAATTAGTATAATTAGTTCAGGGAAATTTATACTTGATTAAATTTCTATTATAAGTTTTGAAAGGAAAATAATATCATGAACGAAAAAAATTCTTATTTCGATGGACGGCTTATTCAGTTAATAGGTTGGCGATTACTTGGTTTGCTTATAATAATTATAACTATTGGTATAGCAACCCCTTGGGCAAACTGTATGGTTTACAAATGGGACGCTTCTCATACTGTAATTGAAGGAAAAAGACTTAAATTTGATGGTACAGGTGGACAATTATTTGGTCATTGGATTAAATGGTTTTTATTAACAATAATAACTTTGGGTAT
>DUUA01000071.1 GCA_012841765.1 Acholeplasmataceae bacterium | reverse complement strand
ATTTTTATTCCTTTTGTATTTATATCTTATAACCATTTAATTTTATAGGTTTTTAAACACATTGTCAAACTTGTAAACAAATCTATATTTTAAAAATTAATTGTTATTTTATACTATTTTTAGTATAATAACAAATATCTTTAAAGTGTGTGAGGTGTTTATGTTAGAACTTATTAAATACATAATTTTAGGCATTATCCAAGGTATTACTGAAATATTTCCGGTCTCTAGTAGTGGCCACTTAATTATTTTTAGTAATCTTTTTAAAACATTTGATCCTAGTTCTGCCAATGTTTTTTTAATGCTTACAAACTTTGGTTCGGCAATAGCCTTATTTTACTTTTTTAGAAATGATGCAAAACAATTAATTGTTAGCTTCTTCTCATTTTTATTTAATAATGAGAAAAGAAATGATCCCGTAATTAAAAATGATTTTAATTATTCACTTAAACTAATTATTACCGTAATTCCAATTGGAATTCTTGGCCTATTATTAGAGTCTCACCTTCCCCAAACAATGCTTTCAGTTGGAATTTCATTACTTATAACTGCAACTCTACTTTTATTGATGTTTCTTTTAAGAAACCATCAATTTAAGAAAGAAATAACTTGGAAAAATGCTTTTGTAATTGGACTCTTTCAAGCAAGTGCGATTGTTCCAGGCATTTCTAGAAGCGGTATTACTACTGTTGGTGGTCTATCGCAAAAAATTGAAATTAAAACTGCTCTTAAATTTTCATTTCTATCTTATTTATTAATTTCTATACCCGTTTCAATTAAAGGTTTAATTGATGCTATCAATTATCCTGAAACTATTAATCTTTTAGGATATATCTTAGCCTTTATTTTTAGTTTTATTGCAACATTTGTTTCTACAAAACTATTATATAAATATATGAAAGTGAAAAATTTAATTTATTTCTCAATCTATTGCTTCCTAATTGGATCATTTGCAATTATATATTATTTCGTAATATAAAAAGATAACCTCTATATTATTTTTTAAAAAGATAGAGATTATCTTTTTTTATTTAATCAGCACTTGCCTCTTTAATTAACGCTACAATAGCACCTGAAGATACGCCTACTAAACCTAAGACTGTTACTAACAAAATTGTATTAAATGGTTTTACTACTTCAAATTCTTCTTTTCTTTCATAAGGACTATATCTTGTAATTGAATTTAAATAGTCAACTTTAAAACTATTATATTCATCAGTTGTATTACTTTGTCTTATTATTAAAGTGTTAATATAGTCTTCGAAAGCTTCATCAATATTGTTTTCTGTAAAAGTTATTAATGATTCTAAATCTGTTTTTTCAACCATTAAAATAGCATTTTCAATTGTTCTACTTTCAATTTCGCGGTAGAAGACAGATAAATCATTAACTTCATTAGGTAATGGTAATTGTTGTAGTAGATCAGTTAAGTTTGTAATAATTGTTTCATTTAAAGCGATTATACGATTTATTTCATTAAGTTTAAAGTTAGCTTGCATAATCGTTTTCTCAATGTTTCTAATATAATTATTTTCAAACACTTCTGTTTCTAACTGACTTAAATGAACATTATTGTTATACCAAAAACTATAATCAGATTCAATAATTGAAATATTTGATCCATCTAATTCAACATCACCATAATTATCAATAAAATTATTTATATCACTAGCTAAAACGTTATGTTGTTTTCTAATTAAATCAATTAATTCTAAATAAGTTAAATGATCTAAGTTATCTTTTAAATAAGTATTTAAATCTGTTTCTAATTTGTAATAATTAGTTATTTTTCTTGCTTCATTTTTCGCTCTAACGATTGTTAGTAATTCATTATGTATTTCTTTTAAAAATAGTTTTGCTAAATCTTCGTTATTATTAAAACTTTTAATGTTTAATTCAATTTCAAGATAACTTCTTCTAATTACTTCATTTTGATTTAATACAGTGTTGTCATCTACTTTTCTAATTTTAATTAAAAGTTTATCAACATTAATATTTGAGAAACGTTCATTTCTGCTTTTAACATTATTTAAAAACTCTTTTGAAACTAAGTCATTATAATCGTAGACCGAACCATCAGGATACTTATTTTCTGATGCATTGATGAAACTGTAATTAAAATTATTTTTAATTACAGTATTACTTTTATTATAGAAAAATAGACCAATTAAACCAATTATAACTAATGAAATTGTAATAATCATTATTATAATTTTATTTTTCCAAATACGGTTCCATAACTCAGTTAAAGAAATTTCAGTACCTTTTTCTTTGAATTCATTCATATTAAATTATGTATACTCTTTTTTATTATAGTATTAAAAGTGAGCATACTTATCCTTTCTTTTAGTTTATACTATAATTTTTTCGTTTATTTAATTACTTTATTAACAGATTTTTCTTCTAACCCTCTTGGTTTAGGTTTAATTAAATTTTTAAAATAGTCATCTTTATTAACTTGTCTGTTTCTAGCAATTGCCATTGATCCTGTTGGAACATTTTTAGTAACTGTTGATCCAGCTGCTAAAAATACATTGTCACCAATTTCAATTGGTGCAATTAAATTAACATTACATCCAATAAAAACATCATTTCCAATCTTTGTTTTATGTTTTAAAAGGCCATCATAATTAACTGTAATTGATCCTGCACCAAAGTTAACATTTCTACCTACTTCGCTATCACCTACATATGATAGATGGGCTATTTTTGTTTCATCACCAATTTTAGAGTTTTTTAGTTCTACATAGTTACCAATTCTACAATCCCTACCTACTTTAGAATTTTCTCTAATATGAGCAAACGGGCCAACTGTTGTATTTTCTCCAACTTCTGATGTATAGACAAAAGAATGTCTAACATGAACATTTTCATGGATAACTCCATCATGTATTTCAGTATTCGGCCCAATTACTGCATTACTTTTAATACGACTTTTTCCGGTTATGGTAGTATTTGGATAAATAATTGCTCCTTTATCAATGGTTACACCTTGACCGATTGTAACAGTTTCAGGGTTGATAATTGAAACGCCGCTTAACATCATTTTTTTATTAATAGCTTCTCTTAAATGTTTTTCTGCAATACTAATACCATATAAATCATTTACTCCCATTGTTTCATGGGGATGCCTTACAACTAATGAGTTAACTTTATAATTTTGATGCATTATTTCTACGATATCAGTTAAATAATATTCTTCTTTATTTTTATTTAATTCAATCTTTTTTAATATTTTAAATAAGATTTCATTTCTTACAACATAGATGCCAGTATTTACTTCTTTAATTAGTTTTTCATGTTCTTTTAAATCTAATTCTTCCGTAATAGATTTTATTGTTCCGTACTCATCTCTAATTATTCTCCCGTAGCCTTTCGGATAATCTTCAATCATTGATACGATCGTTAAATCATTTCCCATTTCATCGTGAGCTGAAAATATTTTATTAATTAGTTCTTTAGAGACTAATGGAACATCCCCTGGAATAATAAAGGTTGAACCTTTTTTATTCCCTAAAACACTTTCTGCAGCTAAAACAGCATGACCAGTTCCTAATTGTTCTTCCTGGACTGCAAAAAGTGATCTATCTTTAAGCATTTCTTCAATAACTTCTCTTTTATAGCCAACAACTGTAACAACCTCATCTATAACCGAAGCTTCCATATTATCAACAATATATTCAATCATTGGCTTTCTTAAAATTGGATAAGCACATTTAGGTAATTCTGTTTGCATGCGCCTGCCCATACCAGCTGCAAGTATTAATCCATACCTTTTCATATATTTCCTCCTTGACTCGAAATGAGTTTAATAACTTTTTGAAGATAAGTATCTAACTTATCTTCCTCACTACAACTAATTGTTACTCTAATTACATCTTCTGTACCACTAGCTCTAATACTAAAGATGTCTGTATCTATAAATTCTTTTTTATATTCAGCTAGTTTTTTTACTATTATATCTTTATTTAAAATCCTTTTATCAACGTTTTTAATATTAACCATTTTAAATGGATATAAGTAAACATCTTCTAAACTTTTTAAAATTTCTTTATCTTCATTAATTATTTTTAAAATATATAACGATGTTAATAAACCATCTCCACTATGAAGTAAGTTTTTAATTATAATATGTCCACTTGCTTCTCCGCCTAATACTAAGTCTCGTTTAAGCATTTCTTGATGGACATGTTTATCGCCTACACTTGTAACAAAATAATTAATTCCATTTTCATTTAAAGCTTTTTTTATCCCCGGATTAGTCATTTCAGTAATAACTACACCATTATTTTTTAATATATTATTTTGTTTTAAATATTTAGCAAGTAATAAAATAATTAAATCCCCATCATATACTTTACTATTTTTATCAATCATTATTACACGGTCGCCATCACCATCATAAGCAAAGCCTAATTCCATTTGATTAGTTTGTAAATATTTAATAATTTTTTCTAAATTAGTCGATCCACAGTCTTCATTAATATTTTTACCATTAGGTTTAAAATTAATCTGTTTACTATTAGAATAATATTTACTAAAAATTTTACTAGCAATCAAATGATTTGCTCCATTTGCGCCATCATAGACGACTTTTAAATTAGATTGTTTTAACTGTAATTGGTCAATTAAATTAAAATATTTATCTTCAATATCATTATTTATATTAAATTTACCAAATACTTCCCCTTTAGAAATTTTTTTATCTTCAATATATTTTTCAACACTTAACTCTTCTTCTATCTTAGATTTATAACCCTTATTAAAGATTTTAATACCATTATCTAAATAATAATTATGTGATGCTGTTATCATAATGCCAGTAGCATTTTTTAATTTCGCATAATATGCAATCATTGGTGTTGAAACAACACCCGCATAATAAACGTCTAGGCCACTTAATAAAGCTCCGCTAGCAACCATTTTTGCTAGCATTGGTGAAGATAATCTTGTATCTTCACCAATAATAACTATTTTGTTATTAAAGGCTTCCTTTAAAGAATTGCCTAAATGAAAAGCAAGGTTAGCGGTTAATTCGCTAAAGCCTTTACCTCTTATTCCATCGGTACCAAAATATTTAGGTTGCATATGTCCTCCCTTATTATTACTTAGACAATTTTTTTCTAGATTTTAAAATACTTAATAAAGTTTTAAATAATTCATTAACTGTTTTTCTAAAAGGCTTAAATACTAAATACATAAAAACTAATGCACTAAAAGATATAACTAATGATAAAAGACCTTTAACAATTAAATTTAAAATATTATTGTTAATAGTTGGTAGTGGTAAATAAATATAAATAAATACTAATGCAGTGAAAACTATTGGTGTTAAGTAATGAACTAAATGAAACTTTTTTGAGTCTCTCTCAAAACTTACACTAAATAAAACATGTGGTTCATAACTATAAGTAATTAATAATCTCGCTGTAACTGTTGCAATTAAGACGCCAATTGTTCCCATAATATTTACGAAGATAATTGATAAAATTATATTTACAATCCCTTCAATAAATGGTCTAAATCTATCATTGTAAAAACTACCTGAAGCAGTTTTAAATAAAGTAGTTGACCTTCTCATAAATTGGGTGAAATAATTAATTCCAATAATTAAGACAATCGATCTTTCAATAACTCGGTTTTGTCCAAAAATCATAATTACTAAATTATCACTTATCGCAATATAGCCTAAATAAAAGATTATTCCTACTATAAAATTAATTGCATAAGCTTTTTTAAATTGTTTATAATAATTAGTTTTACTTTGCTTAACATACAGTTGTCCAACAATTGAAGTTACTTCAGAAAAAATTAAATTCAATAACGTTGTTACCCCTGATACTATCACAAGGTAGTTAGAATAATAACCTAGAGATACAATTCCTACAAATGCGGAAATAATAATACCATCAAACGATGATATTAACGTTGTTCCTAATCTATAATACATCATCCCTTTAGCATACTTATAAACATCTTTCTTTACATCTTCTGCAACTTCTTTATTACCATTAATAAACTTCTGATAACGCCTTTTATATACATATTCTGTAATAGTACCATTGATTATTGTTGCTAGGATTCTTACTAATAAAAAATACATAAAATTTTTAGTTGTTATTATTACAATAATTTGAATTACAGCTTCAATTATTGTCGAAATAGAAGTTATTAGAGTTGTTATGTAATTATCCTTATATGCGTTAATTAAAGATGTTTTATGAGCAAATAAATATGTTAGTGCAACTGATATTAAAAATATAATATAAGTTCCATAAATATTAATACTGCCCGTATTATCTTTTGCTAATAACGGAACAAATGGTGTAATTGCTAAACCTAAAATAACAACAATAACGAAAATAATCAAATAAAACTTGCGGTATAAGAAATATAATGCCGAGACAGTATCATGATCGTTTTCAACAATTGGTTTATACATATTAAAAGTAATGGCAGTACCAATTCCTAAATTAGCAACCGCTAAAAAACCAATAATGCTTGTATATAAAGAGTAAAGACCATTAGCTTCATCACCTAAATGTCTTACAACAAAACTCTTTGATACAACCATAAGGATTAATAAGATTATTTTAAACACTATTCCTACTGTAATATTAATTATTGCCCGTCTTCGGTCCATTAAACATTCTCCTACTTAATTATTCCTCGTTCTTTAAAAAAGATTCCTAAAGCTTTATTTTTTTGTGGTTCAAACATTTGAATAAAATCTAATCCCGTTGAACCATTAATTTCTAAGACAACAAAACTATTATTTGTAACTACAATATCCCATGACATAAATGGAATTTCTTTAAAACTATTTGCAACTTTCAATATTTCATTTTTAATTTCTTCCCATCTTGGAACAACTACTCCTGAAATATTGTTATTTGATTCAGGATGAAGCAAATAATTGCTACTAGTAGTATAAGACTTTGCAACCGATAAAACTCCCGTCTTAACATCTATCATTGAAAACAATCCACCAAATGAAGCATTATCGACTGGAACTGTTTTACTAGTACCAACTCTATGCATTGCTAGAGGGATAATTACTCCATCATTTTTAAGTTTAGTAGTAACAATCCTTATTGTATTTGTCGTATGTTCATATAGGTTTCTAGCATATTCATGTTGTTCTACAAACTCAGTTAATATATACTCAGCATATGTTTTAATTACATTAAAGAAATCATCGTTATTTACTAAGTTACTATTAATATAGAAATTATTATTTTTGAATTCAAATAATAAAACATTAATCCCACCAGCACCATTATTTGGTTTAAAAATTGTCTTTGGATAATTTTTAAACACTAAAATAATCTCTTCTTCATTTAAAATCCTACCTTCTAAATCAAAGACATTACCATTTTTGGCTATCAAAATAGTTTTTGGTATTTCAACAAAACTATTAAAGTTTTCATAAAATAAACTTTTATTATCTAAGATCTCATTACCTTTACCATTAATTCTTCTACTTTTCCACCTTTGGACATTTGTAATAAATTCATTTTTATTATATGTTTTAAAATCATACTGAACGTAAGCTTCTGGCTTAAATCCTCTTATTTTTAATAGCAGACCTTTAAAGAAAGGAATTTTGTGATGTTTAGATCTTAAAAGTAAATTTTTGATATATATTTTAATTGTATTTAACACATTTTTTATCACTTACTCATTTGCTCCTTAACATAGGTCGTTGAAATTGATTTAGTGTATGGTAAATAGACAACATCAACTCCATACTTTTTTAATTCAGCCTCTGTTTCGTTCCATCTTTTTGAACCCTTCCAATCATCACCTATAAAAACAACATCAAAATTTAATTTCTTTAAAAATGCTAATTTATCTAATGTATCACATACAATTACTTCGTCAACATATCTGATTGCTTCAATAATTGAGACACGATCGCTTGTTTTAATAATTGTATCTACCTTTTTATAGCTTTTAACTAATTCATCATTATTTATACCAACTATTAAATAATCAACATACTCTTTAGCATTTTTTAATAAATTAATATGTCCGTAATGCAATGTATCAAATGTGCCTTGCGTAAAACCTATTTTATATTTCATAGTCTTCTTCACACAATTAATATGTGTTTTCCTTCCTAAAGATTTAATAGTTCAATAATATCTTTTTTCAATCGCTTTCTTGAATTAAAATCGATATTATCGTAAAACTTATTTAAAACATTCCTTCTATCGTCTTCAAATAAATCATTTTTATCTATTAATATTTTCTTAATTT
>DUUA01000070.1 GCA_012841765.1 Acholeplasmataceae bacterium | reverse complement strand
TTAAACTAAATTTAGCATAAATTGTTAAATCTTCAGTTACTAAAGAATCAAAATCATATAAAGTAGTAAACTGACTATCTATCCACCAACCAGCAAAATTATGTCCTTCTTTTACTGGATCACCAGGATTTTCAAGTTTACTTCCATCTTCAATAAAAACATCTTCTAAATCAGTATTTGCTAATACTACATTATATCCATCTTTATCAAAATTTGCATAAATTGTTAAATCTTCTTCAATTTCCTCATCAAAATTAAATAAAATACTTAAACCACTATCTGCATACCAATTATCAAAAGTAAATCCTGATTTTGTTGGAACTGCAGGAACTGTCAATTTTGCACCTTTATTAATACTAATACTTTCTAAATTAGTATTAGCAAAAGTTATTGTAACTTTTGCTAAAACAACAGTTACTTTAAAACTAGCTTCAAAATTGCCAGCTTTTGCAGTAATAGTAGCTTCACCAACTGCCAAAGCTGTAACTTTTCCACTTTCTACTTTTACAATCATCGGTTCACTTGAACTCCAAGTGACTGTCTTTTCAGTTGCATCACTCGGCAAAACAGTTGCCTGTACATTGATTACTTCTCCAACATCTACAGTAACATCTTCCTGGTTAAGATTAACGCCTGTTACTTTGATTGTTTTATCACAACCACTAACTAAGACTAACGTCATCATAACAATAAAAACAAACAATAGCTTTTTAGCATAAATTGAAAGATTTAAACTAAAAATTTTATTCTTTACTCCATGAATCATAAATGCGCCTCCTCTTCCTTTATCTCTTATATTCTACCATAAATAACAAATAAAGATAAATGAATAAAAAAAATATCTTTAGTTTTTTAAAGATAAATAAAAAATGCGTTACTCCATTTTTGGTTAAACGCATTTAATAATCTTATTTTTATAACATTTCATTAAAAAACCAAGAGATCCAAGACGTAAATCTCACTACTGCTTTTTTAAAATTATTATTTTCTTCATAAGTCCCATCTTCATTTACTAGTAAACTTTGTTCAATTAATTCATTTAACTGAACATTCAAAACTTCCTGAAATTCTTCTGAATAAATAACAACTGAACTCTCAGTGCTTAAAAACATACTACGGTGGTCTATGTTTAGCGATCCAATAATTGAAATATTATCTCCGATAGTAATTGTCTTTGCATGAATGCTATCCGTAGTTTGGATTTCATAGACATTATATAATGTAGCTAATTTTTTTCTTATTCTAATATAACCTGATAATGAAGGAATATTTGGATTAGTTTGCATATTATTAGTTATAAAAGTTATATTTTTAGTTTCATCATAAGGAAAATATTTTTTCATCAATCGACTTTTTGTAATATAAGGAGATTGAATTATAATATTATCACTATTTTCCATTAACTGATTAACAACATTAAACATTATTGGTTCTTTTTGCATTCGATTAAGAGGACTTCTAACAAAGGTAGCTCGCTCTACCTTTGTTGCAGTTTCAATTGCTGAAATAAAATCATAACCGTTTAAACGCTGCTCAAAGTATTTCTCTTTCATTTCATCTCTTGTTTCTTGATATTTAACTCTATTTTTTCTTTTATATAATTTTGCATATTTAGATGTAAACAATTCTTCATAATAATCATTCATTTGTAAAACTGTTTCACACTCTTTTTCTTTACTAAAAATTAAAACGTCTCTATCTAAAACATTAACATCATTATCTATTAAAAAACGATCAGTAACATTTCTACCACCTATTAAACCATATTTTTGATCAATAGTTAATATTTTATCATGAAGTGTATTTTGAATATGATGAACAAATAATAAAGATGATGGCTCATATACTTTGTAAGTTACATTTTCATGAGAAATTAAAGATCTTAAATTTTTATTTTTAGAATAAGATCTGCTATCT
>DUUA01000069.1 GCA_012841765.1 Acholeplasmataceae bacterium | reverse complement strand
ATATAATAAATAAATAAGATGTTTATTAATAGAGGAGTAGTTATGAACGAATATAATAACAATCAATTGAATACTTATTTAAGTGAAAGAAATAAAAATTATGAAATTTTTATTCAAAGGTTATCAGAACTTCATTTGAAGTACGATCATTCATTTTCTGAATATAAAAAAAGAGATAAACATTTAAAGTGGTTAATAATGCTTTTTAGTTCATTTACAATCGCATTTTTAATAATGAGTTGGTTAAGTCAACTATCATCTGATGTTTTTTATATTAGTCTAGCTTTATTTGTTGGATTAATTGTAATATTAATTATCATGTTTACTAAAAACAATAATCAATATAACGCAGATAAAAAAGATTATGACTATTCTTATGATAAAATTTCTAATTATTTAAAAGAAGCAGAAAAATATGAAGCTTTGTTAAAGGAAGAAATTCTTCAATATATAGTTTTATATAAATATAAAGATGATTTTTCAAAATTAGATGAATCAAAAAGACAAGAGTTTTTAATTGTAAAACAAGAAGAACAATTAAATATTATCAAAGATGATATTAATGGTGAATTAAACAATCGGGAAATTTTAAATTATTTTTTAAACTGGCAATCTAAAATTAATGAGACTAATTCCAGAGATTTCAGGAAAGAAAGAATAGATTATTTGAATCGACTTGATCAAGAAAAAGAAAAATCAAAAAAAGAAGAAGAGAATGTGTAATTAGCTTTTATTTTAAGATATATTTAAGATATTTCGTGTATACTGTTGAAGTAAGAAAGATAAACTTTATAAATATATAAATTAGATTTCCTCTTAAAATCTTTATTTCCTTTCTTATATGAACTAGATATTAATCTAGTTCTTTTTTTATTTTTAATTACTCAAAGAATATGGTATAATAGAATCTGATGAGGTGTTATATATGAATAGTAATTTTAAAGAAGAATTCATAAAATCATGTGATTTTTCTAGGCTTGTTGGTGCTACTGCTGTCATTGTTAAAGAAGATAAAATTGTATTTTCGGAAGCATATGGCTATAGTGATTTTGAAAATAAAATTGCTACAACACCAGACACAATATATCGGATTGCTTCTATTTCTAAAATTATAGTTGCGATGGCGATTATGAAACTTGTAGAAAAAGGATTAGTTAATATTGATGATGATATTCAAGATATATTAGGCTTTAGTTTAAGAAATCCTAAGTTTCCTGATACTCCTATTACTATAAAAATGTTAATGACACAAACTTCTAGTATAACTGATGGTTTTGGCAGTGAAGATGAAATAATAGAAGATGATGATATTAAAGGGTATAATGGAGTTAATGGCACACATTTAGATGTAACTTTAGAAGATTTGTTAGTTCCCGAAAAGACAAAATATTGGACAAGCTCTACTTACTCTGAGCGTGAACCTGGGACAAATTTTATATATTCTAACTTTGGCTGTGGAATCTTAGCTTGCATTGTCGAAAAAGTTAGTAAAAAGCTTTTTACTGATTTTGTTAGAGAAACAATACTTTTACCTTTAGAAACAGATGCTAGTTTTAGACCAGATGATATTATAAATAAAGAAAACTGTGCTAATATTTATTTACCAGAGCATAGCAGTACTAGTTATAAAATATCAAGAAGTTTTGAATCGTTTGTAAAAAATTTCTATCCGGTTTTCCCATTAGGTGAAAATTATAGAGGGCCTGCTGGTGGTTTATTTATCAGTACAAAAGATTTATCTAAAGTTATGACTTGTCTAATGAATGATGGATTATATAAAGGCGAAGTTATTTTAGAGAAATCAACTGTTGAGATGATGCTACAAACTCATTGGTTTGGAAATAGTGATGAGGATTCATATAAAGCTAAAGGCTTGCAGATGAAAATTTTAGATAAATATCCTAATATTTTACTAAGAGGGCATACAGGTTCTGCTTACGGAGTTGTTAGTTATATGTTTTTTAATAAAGAAAGAAAAACAGGGATCTGTTATATAACTAATGGTGGTTTTTATGCTAAACACGAATCTTCTATGATGGATTGTCAAGAAAATACACTAAATAGCTTTGTTGAAGAATATATTTATCCATTTGAGATAATTCATGAATTTGTATTTTTTATTGGTGAAAAATATGGGACATTAAACGGTAGAAAGATTATTTTCCCAAAAGCTGTTTTTGAAGATAGTAACGATTTCTATGTACCCGCTGAATCTTTAGCAGAAGGATTAAGTGTTATTCCGAGAGTTGATGATGGATTTATATCGATATCAAAAAACAAAAGGGGTGTTTTCTTTGGGATGAGAAGTCCCGGATTAAAAAATGTTGATAATGTTTTTATGCTTCCATTCAAATATGTTGTGGATACATTGAAAATTAAATTTGAAAAAAAAGACAATAAAATAATTGTTAGATATTAGGAGATTAAAAGATAATGGATAATAAAAATTTGAATAACAAAAAAGTTTCTAAGTATAACTCTCAGGAAATTTTTTATATTGTAATGAGCGTCTTTATTGGACTATCAATAATATTGTTATTTTATATTGGTATATCACATATAGTACATGCAACAAATTGGACTCCAGCTGAGAGTGTAAATAAAAGTTTTTATGTTGTCGTTTCAATATTTGCATTTTTAATAATTGGACTTTTTGGATTTGTGGAATATTTGATGGTTAAGTTATTATTAAATAGTTGTAAAAACAAGAATTTATAATTTAATAAGTATTTTAAAAGCACCACATTCAATATGGTGCTTTATATTTTGACAATTATTAAATAAGGAGTATAATAAAGATATAAAGAAATATTGGCAACATGTCATTTAATGTTCATTTTGTCATTGACTTTTTTAGATATTATTATATAATAGGAATGGACATTTTATTAAAAGGAGGTTTCTATGCATAAATTAATACGAACATTGAACATGGAATCTTCCATCGTTCAAAAATTAGAAGAAGTAAATTTGTATACAGTTAGTGGTGTTTTAAATGCAGATTTAAGTAAGTTAGGTTTTGAAAGCAATACTATTAATTACATAAGCCATTTTATTAGTAATTACATAGACGAAGGTATAAAGGCTGAATTAACTCAAAAATGGGTGAAAAGGGATTTTACATTTTTAGACATTAAGTATCGTCTTTCTGATTTTGAAATGCCAGCAAGAACATATAATAGCTTATTAAAAAATAAAATTACAAAAGTATCAAGTTTAATAGATGCAGTTCTTAATTTCAAAACAGGTTATTTAAAAGGCTTTGGTAATCGTTCTTCTATCAAAGTAATAGAAATTGTTAAATCCATAATTGAAAAAGAGGGTATTGAAAACACTATTTTTGACCTTGAACATCCAGCTGATGCTCTTAAAATAGACAAAACAGGAATTTCAAAAAATAACATTAGTAGTTTAAACAATCTAAATGTTGTTACTTTAAAAGATTTGAGAATGTCTTTTATCAATGGTGATATGTTTAATTGGTTTAATACTAAAACAATTAATAGTATTTTAGATGTTTTTGATAAATATTTAATGGAAAATAACGCCTTAAATTTTATATTTTTAAAGAATAAACTAATGCATTTTTGGTTTGGTTCAATTGCTATAAAAAAATTAAATGAAATATATGGAAAAGAACAAGATATTGTTACAAAGGAATATTTAACAAGACTCCAAAATGATGAGTATTTATTAATTGAAGATGGGATTATAAGATTAAAATATTTTAAGGAAATAGTTTTTGAAGGCCCTTTTAAAGCAAGAATAAAAGATATAATACTAAAAAGGTTTAGTGGTAAAACGCTACAAGAAATTGCCAATGTTTATAATTTAACAAGAGAAAGAATAAGACAAATTATAAGAGACAGATCTGAAAATATTAAAATTTTTTACGAGATTGCTTTTTTAAAAGAGTATAATAAATTTAATTGGCATCCAGAGATTTTTAAAACTGTTTATAATTTAGATGATTTTTCATATAATGTAATTGCTTTTTACGCTGATAAAAAAGAAACAAGTAATTATGATTTGCCTCTAGAATATATTGATGTAATAAATAACAATCCAATGTTTACTAAAACAAACTTTAATGTTTTAGATAGTAAAACTGAAACAATATTTGGAAAGGTTATTACTATTTATGGCAAAAAAATTAATTCACCTTCAAAAAAAGATTTTTTAGAATATGTAATTGAAAACTATTTACCAAGTTATGGTCTTCATAAAACTAAAATATTAGAACTTGCAAACAAAGTTGCTAAAGATAATGGGTTAGATTTTCATTACACTACATTTATTGATTCTACTGATAATGTTGTAATTGGTTTAAAAAATATTAGATACTATAATTATAAAACCATTACTAACGAAAGTATTAATCAATTATTTCAAATATTAGATAATATAGATGAAGTTTTTTCAGCAACATATTTTTATGATGAAAATCCTGAATTAATGAAAAAAATTGATATTAAAGATGGTTATGAACTTCATTCGCTTTTAAAACATGTTTTTGAAAATAATAATGAAATTAAAGATAAAATTGAATTTTTGAGACAACCAATAATTGGTAAAAAAGGTCTAAATGTTAACTCTCTTGTGAGAAAAGAATGGGAAAAATTAACAGAAAACACTTTTGTTAACATTTTTGCTAAAAAGTTAATTGAAGAATATGGCTTTCACAAATTTACAATTTTAAACAATATAAATTATGTTCTTGGTGATTATATTTTTGATAAAACACTTTATCATTTTGAAGCCCAAGTAAGCGATGAAATTTTAAATAAAATAAAAGGATTTTTCGTTGATTCATATTATGAAGCTACGCAAATAACTAAGATTTTAGAAGATAATGGTTTTACTAAAAAAGATTATTCTTACTTTTCCAATACTTGGTTAAATAAGATTGGTTATAAAACTCATGATATGAATTATATTATTAATGGGGAATATAAGTCTATTAAAGATATATTTTTTAAAGAGATTAAAGATTTTGAAGTTTATGATTTTGGAGAAAAAGAATCTTATATTAAAGATACTACTTTAATGATGATTACTGAGAGTTTGAGAAAAAATTATCTAGGCTTTAGAGTAGATGATAGCATTTATACAATTAAGTATTTTGAAAAACAAGGCTTATCTAAGCAAGATTTGAAAGAATATGTGAAAAGTATGGAAAGGTATCTACCTTATCACTTTTATTTTACTTATGATTATTTATTAAAACAAAATTATCAAAATGATAAGAAAATTTTTACTCTTATTGAAAAAGCAAATCTTCCTAAAGAAATCATTCTTCATTTATTAAAGAATGTTAAAGGTATGAAAAAGTCAACAAAAGGTAATTTATTTTGCAGAACAAATAAATCAGTTTTAGTTGAAGATTTTTCTGAACAAATTAAAAAAATATTTAATGTTGAAGAAGATGAAAAAGTTATTGAAATTGCAAATAATGAATATAATATAAGT
>DUUA01000068.1 GCA_012841765.1 Acholeplasmataceae bacterium | reverse complement strand
CAAGAAGCTTTAATTAACATTTATGGATAAAAAATAAATTACTGTACCCACTCTGTGGGTACAGTTTTTATTTTGCTTTTCTATTATCTGATTGATATTTACATCAAAATATGGTATAATTATTAATAATGTTTGAAGAATGGATGGTCATTATGAACATAGAAAAAATGGTAAACAGTAAATGGTATATATTTTTTGACTGGATTTATAAACTAATTGTCATGAACTTATTGACAATTTTAATTAGTATATTATCCGGAATAATATTTTACCTTTTATTTTATTTTATTCCAAATGGCATCTTTTTTCTATTAGGGCTTACTGTTTCTTTTTTAGGATTTATATTTTGTTTTGTAACAAATTATAGGATTATAAAATTAAATGACGAAATGAAATTAAGCAAATTATTTAAAACATACTTTATTGTTCTTTGGGATAATTTTAAATCAATTTGGAGAATAGCTCTTATTTTTACAATAATTTTTTCTTTTTTGTTATTTTCAGGATATATTTACTGGCTCTTACTAGCTGTTGATGATTTTGTTTTTGATGTAATTGGATGGTTGTATGTATTTGGTTTTTGGGCAGTTTTAATGGTCATAGCTTCTTTGTTTTTTGCTTTATTAAATTTGCCTGCTGTTGTAAGTTATTTTAGAATGAAAACTTGGAATTATATCAAAACTTCATTCTTCATTGCTTTTAAATATTTTTTCAAAACTTTGTTTTATCTTATTTTAGCTGCAATATTACCTCTTTTAATTATCATTACAATTAATCCAGCTATAGTAAGTATTTGGTCACTTATTGGTATTTCAGGAGTAGAGTATATTATGTATATAACTTCGAAAGGAAAGTTTTGGTATTTAACACATAACTTGGAAGATTTTAAAACGGAAGATAAAATGGAAGTGGAGAAAGAAAATGATTAAACTTGGAATTGATTTGATAAATGATAATTTAGATTTATTTAAAAATAAGAGAGTTGGATTAATTACTAATCCTACAGGAATTGATTCAAATTATGAATCAACAATTGATGTATTAAATAGAAAAGTTAATTTGGTTGCTTTATTTAGTCCTGAACATGGAATTAGAGGTAGCCTCCAAGCGGGGGTAAATTTGGGTACATATGTTGATGATAAGACAGGAATAACTGTTCACAGTTTATATGGTTCATCAAGAAGACCTTCAAAAGAAATGCTAGATAATATTGATATATTATGTATTGATATCCAAGATGTTGGTTCAAGATTTTATACTTATATTTATACAATGGCCTACGCTATGGAAGCTTGCGCAGACTTTGATAAAGAATTTGTTGTTTTTGATCGTCCAAATCCTTGTAATGCAAAAGATTTTGAAGGTAATATTTTAGATATAAAATATCGTTCTTTTGTCGGTTATTTTCCTATTGTACAAAGACATGGTTTGACAATTGGAGAGTTAGCAGAATTATTTAATAAAGAATATAAAACAAATTGTAAATTAAATGTTTTAAAAATGAAAAACTATAAAAGAGAAATGTATTTTGAAGATACAAAAAAACTTTGGGTTTTACCTTCTCCTAACATCCCTACTCCTTCTTCAACAATCACTTATAATTGCACTTGTATATTTGAGGGAACTAACCTGAGTGAAGGTCGGGGAACAACAACTCCTTTTGAGATTGTTGGTGCTCCATATATAGAACCAGAAAAATTAAGCGAGAAAATGAATTCTTTTAAGTTTAAAGGCGTTTATTTTAGACCGCAATATTTTACTCCAACTTTTTCAAAGCATAAAGATGAATTATGTGGAGGTATATTTTTGCATATTTTAAATAGAGAAGAATTTACTCCTGTTAAAGTTGGTTGGACTTTATTAGAAGTTATTAGAACAATGTATCCTGAAGACTTTAAAGTGGGTAAACCTTATAGAGAAGGCGGACATACAATGTTAGAATATAATACGGGAACTAACAAAATTAGAAATCATGAGTTATCTTTAGAAGAACAAATGACTATAATCGATATAGATACAAAAGAATTTGCAAAAACAAGAGAAAAATATTTAATATATTAATGGAGAAAATATGAAGAAAATTACGGAAATGACTTTAAAGGAAAAAATTGGACAATTATTAATTGTTGGTTTTCATGGCGGAGAATATAACGATAGTTTAGATGAGTTAATTCAAGAGTATTCTATTGGTAATATTATTCTGTTTACGAGAAATATAAAAAACATTAAACAGTTACATCAATTAAATGAAACAATTCATCGAAAGATTGCTAAAAAAACAGGAATTATGCCTTTTATCTCTATAGATCAAGAAGGCGGAATGGTTACTAGAATAATGGAAGAAGCAACGTTTTTTCCTGGTGCTATGAGCATTGGAGCTACTAGTGTTAATAATGCTTATATATCTGGAAAAATGATGGGAGAAGAGTTAGCGGCTTTAGGAATTAATTTAAATTTAGCACCATCTTTAGATGTTAATAATAATCCTTATAATCCTGTTATTGGTGTAAGGAGTTTTTCTGATAAAGCTGATAAAGTTTCTGAATTTGGAATTGAATATATTAAAGGGTTACAAGAAGAAGGAATTATTGCAACTGCAAAACATTTCCCAGGACATGGTGACACTGATTCAGATTCTCATATGAGTTTACCAACTATTGCTCATGATAAACAAAGATTAAAAGATGTTGAATTATATCCGTTTAAAAAAGCGATTGAAGCAGGAGTAGATGCGATAATGAGTGCTCATGTCTTTTTTCCAAGTTATGAGAAAGACCAACTTCCGGGAACCTTATCATATAATGTATTAACAAAACTATTAAAAGAAGAAATGGGTTTTAAAGGCTTAGTTATTAGTGATTGTATGGAAATGAAAGCAATCGATGATAATTACACAGCACCAATGGGTTCTTTAAAAGGCCTTTTAGCTGGAATTGATATGGTTATTGTTTCTCAAACAAAAGAAAAACAAATTAAAACGTTTAATTTAATTAATGAAGCTGTAAAAAGCGGAGAATTTCCAATGGAGTTACTTGATGAAAAAGTTTCTAAGATTTTAAAGTATAAAGAAAAATCTCTTAATGTTCTGAAAAAAACATTCTTTGATAAAGAATATGATGAATTATACAAAGTTTTAACAAATGAAACTAATAAAGATTTTGCATACAAAGTTGTTGCAGATTCGTTTACTTTAGTAAAAGGTAAAACATATTTACCATTTAAAAAAACTCTTGTTATTGCTACTGAACCATTTGCAACTACAAATGCTGAAGATGAATTATCAAGTAGGTCAATTGTTGATTTAATTAAGTTTCATAAATTGCCAATTGAAGCAAAAAAAATCAAGGTTAATATTAATGAAGAAGAAATAAATGATTTAATAAAACTTGCAAGTTTTTACGAACAAGTAGTAGTTTTTACATATAATGCCGTTATCTATAATAACCAAGCAAAACTTGTGAAAAGGTTAAATGGTTTACAAAATGATTTGTTTGTTATTAGCACTAGAAATCCTTTTGATATTATTAAATTTTCAAATATTGAAAATTATATGTGTTTTTATGAATATACAACTAATTCTGTAAAGGCAATAATAAAATTTCTCCAAGGTAATTTGCAACCTTTGGGTAAACTTCCAGTTTCTTTAAAACAAAATATTGCTTTAGGTGCAAGTATTTATGTCGGGCTTGAAGATTATTCCCTTGAAGCTAATTTAGAATATTTAAAGAAATTAAAGGATAGTAATGTTAAGTTATTATTTATTTCTGCACATATGCCTGAAATGAATAAAAATCGTGATAACGAATTACTAGTTATTTGTAAAGAAGCTAAAAAACTTGGTTTTAGAATTACTTTAGATGTTTCAAAACCGATGTTTGAAAGTTTTGGTCTGCCACAGATTGATGTTTTGCGACTTGACTATGGTTTTAAAGATGAAGATATTTTAAATTTAATAAATAAAGGATATTTAATTGAACTTAATGCTTCAACAATATCTTCTAACACTTTAGAGTATTTAATTAATCATGATGTTGATATGAAAAAGATTAGAGTTAGTCATAATTTTTATCCAAAACCTTTTACTGGCTTAAGCCATCAAGAAGTTGAAAAGAAAAATAGAATGTTAAAAAAATATGATTTAACCATTATGGGTTATATTGCTTCAACTACGGGAAAAAGACCACCGATTTATGAAGGTCTTCCTACTTTGGAATATCACCGTTATTATCCTGTTGGCACTGCTTTACAAGAAATGAAATTGCTTGGTTTTGATGAAGTGTTCTTTGGGGATGGATTTGTTAGTCGAAGTGAGTTAGATGAATTAACTGAGTATTCAGTAATAACTATACCTATTATAGTAAAAAAAGGAATTAGTGAAATTGAAAGACAGTTACTATTAAAGAAACATCGTAGTAGAACTGATGAGTCTGTTTATTTAAAACGATCAACAATGTATAGAAATAAAGGACAAGAAATAAAACAATTTAATAACATAAAAAGAAAATATAAAGATATAGTAATAGATAATAAACTATTTAAAAGATATGTTGGTGAAGTCTGTATTGTTATGAGTAATGGGTTAGGGCAAGATGAAAGAGTTAATGTCGTGGCAAGAACTATTGCTAGCGATTACTTATTAGATAAGATTAAACCGGGTATGGAATTTGCATTTACAATTATTGGTGAAGAATAATGAAAGACATTATCATTGGCGTTGATGCTGGTGGAACCAAAACAAAAGCTTGTGCATTTGATAAAGAAGGAAATATATTATTAGAAGTTAGTAAAGGTTGTGGATCACCAGCGGTTATCGGTCAAAAAAAGGCATTAGATAATATTACAAAGTCTATTAAAGAAATATATGAAAAAGTAAGATTTAAATATAATGTTGTTTATTTACAAACTGGAATAAGTGGACTAGGTGTTTTAAGTTTCTCTCAAAAAGAAGATTATAAAATATTTTTAGAAAATTTAGTTAACTGCGAAGTTGGTTTAGATAATGATGCTGTATTAGCTTGGAACTCAATTTTTAGTCAAAAGAATGATGAAGGAATAGTAGTGTTATCAGGAACAGGTTCTTGTGTTTATGGAGTTAAGGAGAATAAAGGTATTTTAATGGGGGGTTGGGGACAACTTTCTAATGAAATAGGAAGCGCATATGCGATTGTTCGAGAACTACTTTTAAGGACGATTAAAAAATGCGAAGAAGAAGGCACTGCAAGCCCCCTGACAAATAAGTTTTTAAAGTTGTTTAACTATAGTGATATTTATGAGATAAAAGTCTTCATGTATGGAAATTCAAAAAAAGAAATTGCATCTTATGCAAAGTTTATTATTGATGAAGCAAATAACAATGATCAAGAAGCAATTTTCATTTTGGAAAAAGCCGGAAAAGATCTTGCTGAATTAATTAAATTACAATATATTCGTCATAATTTCATTAAGACTAAAATAGGCTTAAGAGGAAGTTTCATTCAAAACACGAAGATTACACAACAGAGTTTTATTGATAATCTTAAAGATTTTGGTTTAGAAGCTGAAGTTAGTTTAGATTATGGGGACCCAATTATGGGAGCATTTAATCTTGCAAGAAAGAAGGGTAAGATATGATAGCTATTGGTCTTATGAGCGGAACATCGTTAGATGGTGTTGATGCTGCTTTAGTTAATATTGTAGATGGAAAATTTAATTTATTAAAATTTATCACTTATAATTATCCTTTTAAATTTAAAGAAAAACTTAAAAAAAATTTGAATAAAGATTTAGCTAGGCTTGATGAGATTAGTAGTTTAAACTTTGAACTTGGAGATTTTTTTGTTTTAGCAATTGATGAATTATTAAAAGATACAAAATATGTTTATCAAGACATTGATTTTGTAGCAAGTCATGGGCAAACCATTTGGCATGCGCCAAATGATTTAATTCCTTCAACATTACAAATTGGGGAAGTTGCCGTTATTGTTGCTAGAACCAATATTACTTGTATTTCTAATTTTAGGGTGATGGATATTGCTTGTGGTGGCGAAGGAGCTCCTTTGGTACCAATTAGTGAATATATGTTATACGCAAGCACAGAGGAAAATATAATTATGCAAAATTTAGGTGGAATAGGAAATCTTACTTATTTGCCTAAAAATTGTAAATTGCAAGACGTTGTTGCATTTGATACAGGTCCAGGGAATGTCATGATAGATTATTTTGTTAATAAGTATTATAATCTACCTTATGATGAATCAGGAATGATTGCAAATAGTGGTAAAACTATTCAAGTTGTATTAGATAATATGTTGAAAGAAGATGCATTTATTAAAAAAAATCCTCCTAAAAGTACTGGTAGAGAATTGTATAGTGCTAGTTTTATGGAAGAGATTTCTGCTAAATATAATTTTAATAATTATAAAAAAGAAGACGTTATTAATACAATTACAGAATTTACTGTTCAAACAATTATTTATAATTATCAAAAATTTATTTCAAGTTTTAATTTAGTTGTCGTTAGTGGTGGTGGGAGTCATAATAAATTTATTATAAAAAGATTAAATGAAAGTCTAGGTAATATTGTAATAACTGGAAATGAATTTGGTATTGATAGCGATGCTAAAGAAGCTTTAGCTTTTGTAGTGTTAGGATATTTAACTTTAAATAATAAGTTTGGAAATGTTAAACAAGTTACTGGTGCTAGAAAAGATGCAGTGTTAGGTAGTATTACTTATGGGAGATATATATAAAGTATGAATATTGATTTAAAGAAAATAGGCACAGAAGCAAGAAATTTAAATACAATAAATATTGATAAAGTAAGCACAGTTGAAGCTTTAAAGATGATTAATGATGAAGATAAGACGGTTGCGCATGTTGTTGAAAAAACACTTTTTCAAATTGCTCCATTAATTGATTGTTTGGTAGAAAAGTTTAAACTTGGGGGTCGCTTAATATATATTGGGGCCGGCACAAGTGGAAGAATCGGAGTTTTGGATTCGGTAGAATGCCCACCAACTTTTGGTGTTTCTCCTGAAATGGTTCAATGTATTATGGCTGGAGGAGAAAAAGCATTTGTTAAAGCGATAGAAGGTGTGGAGGATTCATTAACTATATCTGTTGAAGATCTTAAAAGAATAAACTTAAGTTCAAAAGATATAGTGATTGGGATTGCTGCTAGCGGGAGAACTCCATATGTTATAGGCGGAGTCAAATATGCTAGAAGCATTGGAGCAATTACTGGATGTATTACAACATCTCCTAATTCTATTATTGCTAGTATTGTTGATTATCCAATAGAAGCTATTACTGGTGCTGAACCATTAACTGGTTCAACAAGAATGAAATCGGGTACTGCACAAAAACTTATTTGTAATATGATTACAACAGTTTCAATGATTAAACTTGGTAAGGTATATGAAAATTTAATGATTGATGTGCAAATGAATAATTTGAAATTAGTAAAGCGAGCAGAATCAATTATTTGCGATATTACTGGAGTTAGCGAAAAAGAAGCAAAATATTTAATAAAAAAATTTAAAACTGTTAAAAAGGCTATATTTTCTAATTTATCTGGTTTAGATAATATTGATAAAGTTGATGAATATCTTAATAAAGCTGGAGGAAATATTCGTAAAGCGTTAGAGTTGGTGGAAAATGATTAAACATGTTGAATTAAAAAGAAATAACGGAGAAGTTATTCGGGGATATCTAACCGATCATGAAAAGAGCAAGTTAATTGTTATCATGTTTCATGGTTTTACTGGCAATAAAACTGAACATGCTGGACATTTTAGAAATTTTTCAAGAGTATTATTAAAAAATAAAATATCATCAATTCGTTTTGATTTTTACGGTAATGGAGAATCAGATGGTGAGTTTAAAGATTTTACATTTGATACTTTAATTGATGATAGTGAACAAATAATACAATATGCAAAAACTAATTTTAGTAATAAGAGCATAGTTTTATTAGGTTATTCGATGGGTGGGGCTGTTACAGCCATGATGGCTGTTAAACATCCTGAAATTGAAAATATAATTTTGTGGAGTCCTGCTGGGAATATCTTAAATATCATAAAAAAATATTATGAAGATTATCCAAAAAATGAGGATGGCAATATTATTATGAATAGTTCTTTTGAATTATCAAAAGAAATGTATGAAAGTGTTAGTAAATATGACACATATAATGGTTTTGATGAATATTTAGGTAATGTACTCATAATACAAGGTGAGAAAGATTTGGCTGTGAAACCTGAGGTTTCAAAGAAATTTCATGAATTAACTAAAAATTCTAAATATATTATGATACCTTGTGCCGGTCATGGATATGATAAGATTCAAGAAAGAGATATTCTTTATAGGGAATCTCTAAAATTTTTAGAAGAAAGATAGGGAAGAAAGATGAATATAGTTGTGTGTATTAAACAAGTACCAGCAAGTTCAGATGTGCAAATTGATCCAATTACTGGTAATTTAATACGAGATGGAAGTAATACTAAGATGAATCCTTATGATTTATATGCTATTGAAACTGCTCTAAAAATAAAAGAGCAAGTTGGTGGAAAAGTGCAAACAATTTCTATGGGGCCGCCTTCAGCAAAATCTGTATTAAATGAATCTCTTTGGATGGGCTGTGATGAAGCAGCTTTGATTACGGATAGAAAATTTGGTGGAGCTGATGTTGTAGCTACTAGTTACACTATTGCACAAGGCATTAATAATTTAGAATTTGATTATGATTTAATAATTTGTGGTAAACAAACTACTGATGGAGATACTGCGCAAGTAGGACCAGAGATTGCTGAAAACTTATCGATTCCGCATATGGCTTATGTTGAAAAAATTATTGAAATAAAAGAAAAATCTATTATTGTTTCTGTTGGTATGGATAAAACGAATGAAATATGGGAACTTGATTTTCCTTGTCTAATTACAGTTGATAAAGGAATTTACACTCCAAGGCTTCCTTCGTATAAAAGAAGCTTAAATTTTATTGATTATAAAATAAAAGAAATAACATTTAAAAATATGTTAGATCAAAATGAATTAAATTATGGATTAAGGGGTTCTCCTACTCAAGTAGAAAGAATGTTTCCACCAATTAAAAATACAGATAAAGAAATATGGAAAGGGGAGTCTTTGGATTTAGGTACGAAAGTAGCAGATAAAATGAAAGACTTAAAGTTATTGTAGGTAATTATATGGCGAAAATACTAGTAGATCAAAGTAAAGTAAGAAAAGAAGATATAGAACCTTCAATTAAAATTTGCCCTTTTAATGCTATTGAATATACAGATGGAATTTTACAAATTAATTCAGGATGTAAAATGTGTAAGATATGTGTAAGAAAAGGGCCTAATGGAATTTTCTCTTTAGAAGAAGATAAAATTAAAATTCCAGAAATTGATAAAAGCAAATGGGTTGGCATAACTGTTTTTGTTGAACATTCTGAAATGGATATTCATCCAGTCGCACTTGAATTAATTGGTAAAGCTAAAGAATTAGCTAAAGTAATTAATCATCCTGTCTATGCTCTTTTATTCGCTGATAATGGCGAAGAAATGGCAAATACCTTATTAGAATATGGCGTTGATAAAGTTTATTTATATGAAAACAAATATTTACAACATTTTAATGTTGAACACTTTACTAACACGATGGAAGATTTTATTAACAAAGTAAAGCCTAGTGTTATCTTATATGGTGGAACAAGTATTGGAAGAAGTTTTGCACCAAGAGTTGCTGCAAGATTTAAAACAGGACTAACTGCTGATTGCACAATTTTAGACATGAAAGAAAATACAGACTTGATTCAAAATAGACCTGCTTTTGGTGGGAATATAATGGCCGGCATTATTTGTACTAATCACCGTCCACAAATGGCTACAGTTAGATATAAAATATTTAAGATGCCAGAAAAAGAAGAGTCTTTCGGTGAAGTTGTCAAGATGGAAACGAACCATATTATATATAAAACAGGAATGAGATTACTTGAAATTAAAAACAAGCCTAAAGAAATAGATATTTCTGAGGCAGAAGTAATTGTTGCTATTGGCAAATGTTTTAAAACTAAAGAACAAATTAAAATGGCTCAAGAATTAGCAGATTTACTTGATGCTCAACTTGCTTGCACGCGACCAGTTATTGAAGCTGGTTTAATGGATACAAGAAGACAAATAGGACTTTCTGGTAGAACTGTTTCTCCTAAATTATTAATAACTCTAGGAGTTGGTGGTGCAGTGCAGTTTACTGCAGGAATGACTGGTAGTGAAATTGTCTTTGCTATTTGTGATAATAAAAAGTCAGCAATTTTTGATGCTTGTCAATATGGCATTGTTGGAGATGTTTATGAGATTGTTCCACAATTGATCAAAGAGATAAAGAAGTTTAGAGGATTAGTCTAATTTTGACTAAAGAGGTGAATTTGAATGTATAAAAAAATAAGTAATAAAGATATTAGTAACTTAAAGAAATTAATTGCTGAAGATAGAATAGTTGAATATGATGAAACATTTGAAGAATATTCTAAAGATGAACTTGGCACTGTCGCTGTAGCTCCAGAGTTAATTATCAAAGTAGTTAATACAGAAGAAGTAGCTAGTATTATGAAGTATGCAAATGAAAATCTTATCCCTGTAACTGTTAGAGGTTCAGGAACTGGGCTTGTTGGTGCTTGTGTACCAATTCATAAAGGAATAGTTTTAGATATGACTTTAATGAATAAAATTATTCAATTAGATGAAGAGAATTTAGCACTGATAGTTGAACCTGGTGTTTTATTAATGGATATTTATGAATATATTGAGCCAATGGGATATTTTTATGCTCCAGACCCAGGTGAAAAAACAGCTACTATTGGTGGAAACATTGCTACTAATGCTGGTGGAATGAGAGCTGTTAAATATGGCGTTACTAGAGATTGGGTTAGAGCTTTAGAAGTTGTTCTTCCAAGCGGTGATATTGTTGAATTTGGAAGAAATGTTGTTAAAGATACTACAGGTTACTCACTTAAAAACTTAATTATTGGTAGTGAAGGAACTCTAGGAATTATTACTAAGGCAACTTTAAAACTAGTTTCTCTTCCAAATAAAGTAATTAGCTTATTAGTGCCGTTTGATTCATTAGAACAAGCAATAGAACAAGTTCCTAAAGTTTTACAATCTAATACAGATCCAACAGCTGTTGAGTTTTTTTCGAGAGAAACTATTCAGTTTTCTGAAGATTTTTTAGGTAAAAGGTTTCCTGAATCTGAAAATTCTGCTTATATTTTACTTACCTTTGATGGAGCTAATGATGAAGAATTGCATGCTAAATATAAAAAGGCAGCTGATTTATGTTTAAATGAATTGGGTGCTAAAGATGTTTTAATTGTTGATACTGACGAAAGAAAAGATGATGTATGGAAAGCAAGAGGTTCTTTTTTAGAGGCAATTAAATCTTCAACAACGGAAATGGATGAATGTGATGTTGTTGTTCCAAGAGCTGAGGTAGGCAACTTTATTAAATATACTTTTGAGTTATCAGAAAAATATAATATTCGCATTCCAAGTTTTGGACATGCTGGAGACGGAAATCTTCATATATACATTTGTAAAGATGATTTATCACAAGAAGATTGGGATGAAAAGTTGGAAAAAGTATTTGATGATTTATATGCAAAAGCCAAAGAAGTGAAAGGCTTAGTTTCTGGGGAACATGGAATTGGTTTTGCTAAGAAAAAATATCTAGAAGATATATTGGGAGAAACGCAAGTTGCTTTGATGAGGGGCATTAAAAATGTTTTTGATCCTAATAATGTTTTAAATCCTGGTAAAATTATTTAATTTTACCACTAAATGTGAAAAAAGATGTAAACGTTATTTATTATTCATTGACTTATATTAGTTAATGTTATAAAATATGTATGATCCTAGATGGGATTTCATTGAACATAAAGAATGAGGAGGTTTAATGTTTATGAAAATTAAAAAAATTCTTGTCGCTCTTCTGTTGGTGTTTACAGCATTCGCGTTAGTCGGATGTGTTAGCCAAGAAGATTTGGACAAAAAGAATGAAGAGCTTGATGTAGCTCTTGAAGATTTAGCTGCTCTTGAAGTAGTTAAAACTGAATTACAAGCTACAGTTGCTAGATTACAAAATGAAGTTGCAAATTTAGCTCCTTTGGAAGAAGAAAAGCAACAACTTGTAGATTTATTAGGTGAAGCGCTAATCGCTAAAGGAATTCTTGAAGAAGATTTAGTAGAAAACGCAGAAGAAATTGAAGCCAAAGAAGAAGAAATTGCTGATTTAGGCGTTGCTTTAGAAGCAAAACAAGGTGAATTAGATACTGCTAACGCTACAATACAATTGCTTAATGCTCAAAAACTAGAATTAGAGAAGCGTCCTATCGCTCCTACTGCTTTAGAGTTATACATTGGTAGTTTAGTAAGTGTTGGAGCAACAACAGTAGTTCCTGATCTTGAATTTGATTTTGAGTTTACTCCTGCAAATGCTTTTAAAGGTTTATATTTTGAATCAAGTGACCTTGAAATAGTTACTGTTAATCAATTAGGACAAATTACAGGAGTTAGACCAGGTAAAGCTAATATCACTGCTACATCTGTATTAAATCCTGCTGCTACATCTACTTTAGAAGTAGAGGTTAAAGAAGATGGTCAAAATTTAGACATCGTTAAAAATGCAGTTGCTGAAGTTCTAAGTGCAGTTAAATTACAAGGCTTAGACATGGCTGGAGCAGATGTTCAATTCCCTTATCCTACAAATACATCAGTTATAATTAAATTTGAAAAGGAAAATGGAACTGAAATCGTTGATGGCTTATACCTATACACAAAACCTGCCAAAGACGCAAAAGAAATAATTACTGTTAAAGCTGAATATGGTGATTCTTCATATAATGAAACATTCACTTTAAAAGTAGTTAGAGATGTTGAAAATAATATATTTAATAAAACCGAAGATGCTCAAGCATTTGTTGGTTTATTATTAAAACCTGCTATGACAGAAAAATTATATGCAAGTGTTAATCTTCCAACAAATTATATGGGTGTCGAGATTTCTTGGTCATCAAATAATAGTTTAGTTGTAAGTGCTGCTGGAGAATATGTTCGTCCATTAGATGACACTCCTGTAACTTTAACTGCCGCATATAAATTAGAAGCTGCTGCTTCTTCACTTTCTTATGACATAATTGCTAATGGTTATACAGCTGAAGAAAAAATGACATATATTTTAGAAGAAGGAACTTTAAAACCATTTAATGGCTTAGAAACAAATGCAAAAATTAATTTCCCAGCATATGATGATAAATTTAATGCTCAATTAACAACATATGTTTCAAAAAGTCCGGCAATCTTTGCTAATGATGGTTCATATGTTAATCAAGAATTAGCAGAAGACACTCCGGTTATATTTGAAGTTACAATTGAATATAAAGGCGTTGTTCTTGGGACTAAAGAATTTACTGTTATTGCAAAAGCTGCTACTGATACAAGTAGAGCTGCTGCTCAATTCTTAAGTTCAGCTGATGCTGACAAAGTACCTACATGGCTCCCATATGGTGGAGAACAAGGTATTCAAGTAACTGGTTTACCAGCTGTTGTTGGTGAAACTGGTGTAGCTATTGAGTGGAGTGGACTTGCAGAAGATTTTGATGAAACATTAACATTAAAAGTTCAATATTTAAGATATCATGAATCTTTAATTACTGCTACATTCAAAAAAGAAGATGTTGAAGATACAAAATTGACTTTCACAGTAAATATTGGTCTTTCTAATGATAAAGATGCTATTCTTGTTGGTGGACGTTTTTCTGAACAAATGTCAACAGAACCATTCACAAAATATGACTTATTAAATACATTTAGTTATTTTGATAAGATGGTAGGATCTACTTCTTATACTGGACAAAACTATTGGAGTTATTTTTCTGGATATACGTATTATATAAATGGTACATTTGCTGAAGATGGACTTACTTTTGTTCAAGATCCAGAAGCTACAAGACGTCAATATTTTGCAATGGACTCTATGGTAGTTTATATTACTGCTGTTGATGCAAATGGAATTCCTACTTTTGATAAAGCTAACTTACGTGAAGGAACTGGTGGTAACTGGGGAATTTTCTTTGTTAACTTAACAGATAAAGTAGCAAAAATTAAATTAGCTTCTTATAGTGGTGGAGCTGCTGGTCCTGACGGTGTTGCTCATGGCGCTGGACAAGGTGCACGTGAAGGCGATATTACATTTGATGGACATAGAGTTGGTTGGACTGCTGAAGCTGATGGAACTATCGCTGTTGGAAGTGGAAAAGGAACTATTCAAGCAAGAATTAATTCGTCTGATCCAAGTGTTGTGATTCCAGCAAACGGCTTTGGTATGACTTATAAGACTCAAGAAAATAATGCAGATATCGTTGGCTATTTTGCTAATGAAGGATCTAAATTAACTATTGAACATTATAGCTTACATCCAAAGAATGATTATAGAAATGTAAGATTTGAAAGCAATTTAGCTTCTGCTGAAAGAGGTATGGATATAATTGATGAAATAATTGTTCCTGATGAAGGCGAAGCTGCAATCCCTATTGCAACACATATTAAAAATGCACATAATTTTATGAATGATCATCGTTTAACTGACTTAGAAAAATCTACATTTGATACTGCTAGATTTGATGCTATAGTTAATAGATATGCTGCAATCGTTAATGCTGATTTATTGGCATTGAAAGCTGAAGGAGAGGATCCTGAAGTTGTTGAAAAAACATATTTACAAAAATTATCAGCTGCATATAATGCTTATCAAGCATATATTTTACCTCTTCAAGAAGCTATAACAGAAGATGTTTGTGTTTGGCTACTTGCAGAATATGAAGATAAATTAAAGCCTTACACTCTTACTTATGATTTAAATGGTGGAGCTGTATATGCTAATACTAAAGCTGACGTTACTGATTTATTCTTAAATGATTTATATCAACATTTAACTGATTCAGGATTTAATGATTGGGTGACTATAGCTAATGATGGTACTACTGAGAAAACTCACACTTTACCTTCTTTAGAAGAATTTAAGAATCCAACTTCTACACATCAAGATTCATTCTTCCAATTGATGAATGATACTTGGTATGATCCAGCTGGTGGATATGACGTATTTAATGGTAATGCAAATCATTTTGCAGGCATTTGGCTATATGAGTACTATAAAGTTAATGATGATGCATTTACTGTTGATGAAACTGGCACGTCTAAACATTTTGTAAGACAACCTGAATATAACAAATGGATGAGATTATTCTGGTATATGAATGAAATGTTACAAGCAGGAAACCAAACAGGAAGAGATGTTTTAGGTAGAGAAGGACTATTATATGATGTTACTTATTTAGGTGACGGAGTTGTTTATGGTACTACTACTAAATGGTCTGAAGTTGTTTCTAACTCTACTATAGGATCTTACAGAACAGTTGGAACATACATTCTTCATAAAACTGTTCCAGGAGCTTCATTTACAACTGCGTTCCCAGAAGATTATTATTTATTTGATGCTGTTAAATCTCAAGAATTAGTAGATGCTGAAGTATATCAATATACTGCTGGTACTGCTGAAATGCCTCAACCTGCAATTGGTAGAGAAGGTTATAATTTTGTTGGCTGGGCTCTTGATGCTGAAGGAACTCAACTTGCAACAATGACTCCTCAAGATTTAGGGTTAACAGATATAACTTTATATGCTAAGTGGGAACAAGAAATTCAACTTATTCCTGCTCCAGGAGCAGAAATCGGATCATTTGCAATTGAAAGTTACGATGGAGGTCTTTGGGAAACTGGAGATGATGCTAAAACTGTGCTTGATGCAAATAGCACTGGTGGAACTTATTGGTATAAAGTTATTCTAAAAACTACTGCTACAGCTGGAATTTATGAAGTTAGACAAGTTATTGGTGGAGTAACTTATACATTTAATGCAGAAACTGATGCATTATCTATTCATTATCATGATTATAACAATAACACTGCTTCAGCTGCTATACAAGCAATCGGTATAACTGTTGGTGATTTTGTAATATTCCAAGGCACTGATGTTACTGCTTTAGAAGCAGGAGCTGTTGATTTCACGGCAACTGTATATCGTGCTGCTGAATAAGTGATTTAATAATTAAGAGGCTGTTTTCTTTAAAAAAAGGGACAGCCTTTTTTTATATATAAAATTATTGTATTAAATTGTTAAAAATATGATATAATATAGATATAAAATGTTTTTTAAATTTTATAATAATTT
>DUUA01000067.1 GCA_012841765.1 Acholeplasmataceae bacterium | reverse complement strand
TATTTCTGCTTTCAACTTTTCTTTTCATTAATATAAAATAAACAAGAAAAAAAATTAGTACATCACTAAGAAACTTTAATGGAGATAATACAGGTAGTATTTCAATCAATCCTGTATTTATGAAAGTAATAGTATATATGAATAGAATTATATTTCTTGCTGAAATCGACATATAGTTTATTTAAATATTTTTAGATAAAATTTAGGGAGAAAAAGTTTAAAAATCAGCCTCAATTTACGTATATAAGTCATTTTAGCATAAATAACGAATTTGGCACGATTACACTTGATAAAATTAAAAACTTCAAAGTATGTAGAGTCCTTGCTTTTTCCGTGGCGATAGTAATTTGTTAAAATATCAACTGCAACCTCTAATCTTCTTATATTCCAAGGTTCATATTTTATTTGAGAGCCCTGTAAGTTTTTAATTACATTCCATAAGTTAATTAAAGTAAAAGAAAATACTTTTTTTGAAACATTACTTGATGCCGAATCGTCTCTAATTAAACGATAATAAAGAGATTCTCCTACGTGATATGAGGATTTACAATATTTGAGATAATGATATAAAAAAATCCAGTCCTCTCCGTTTTTTAGTCCTGGAATATAAGATAAATTGTTCATTTTAGCAATTGATGATTTATATAACTTACACGCCCCTCCAATTATGTACCCAAACTGACCCCAAACCAGTTCATTAATTTGATTTCCTGCTAAAAATTCTTTAGGGCGATTTAAAACAGAAATAATGTTATTGGTCTCATCAATATTAGACATTCCACAAAAAACTAAATCTGCATTATTTTTTAAAGCACCTATTACCATTTCATTAATATAGTCATTCTGTAAATAATCATCAGGATCAATGCATGTAAAATAAATCCCATTCATGTTCTCTAGGCCAACATTTCTTGCAACAGAAACACCTTGATTTTTTTGATGAAATACACGAATTCTAGAGTCTTTTTTAGCCCATTCATCACAAATTTCACCACATCGATCAGGAGAACCATCATCAACTAATATGATTTCTAAATTATCATACGTTTGGTTCACAATACTTTGAATGCATTTGTCCAAATACAATTCGACCTTGTATATTGGAACAATTACACTAACTAATTCATGAGTCATAAAAAGCCTTCATTTTTCTTTTTTTGACGCCACTTTTGCTCGCCAAGAATATTGCAATAAATCTAATTGATGTAATAAATTATGTATTCTACCCATATTTTACCCCCTATTTTATCCAATCCCCAAATTTATAATCCCATTCTTCTGGCTCAAAAGGTTCAAAGCCACTAAAATGAGAAAATGTCAACTCGCCAAAATAGACTTGCCCATTAATATCATAAAAGTCTGCACGGCAATGCTTAAAATCTGAAGTTAGCTTTTCTGCTAAAACAAGCATCTTTTCTAACCCTTTAGGTTTTGTTATTTCTTTTTCTTTATTATTGGGGTAATGTTGCATAAATGGTAAATGATTAAAGTTGGTATCAAAAAAATCAAATTTAGTTTGGTGTATACTTCTATCAGTAGCAACAAATAATGCTTTAGGTTTTCCATCAAAACAAAATACTTTATAGTCTTTTAGCTCTGTTCCAGATTCATCAACCATATACTTTTCAGCAATAATCCTTGGTTTTACATTTTTATATGGCCATTCTCTTAAAGCGTAATAGTAATTTCGTTTTAAGCAAGAATTAATAATTTTTTTTGCAGCTTTAATATCCAATTTAGATTTATCTTTGCATATAATTAAACCACCAGAGTCATGAGTGCATTTTAGTACAAATTGATTAGGTAATTTATCAAAATCAATATCATCAAAATGTTCCCATACGCCTAAAAGAGGGATTAGATATTCTTCTCCAATTATTTCTGCAATGTATTTGCGTACCTCATATTTATCTACCAGAGTTGTATAAAGAGGGTTTCTGTCATGTAATTTTAACCATTGAAGTTTTTCATTAAATGTTTTGGGATTATTTAAATCTAATTTGTAACCCATTTTTATTCGAAAAACAATCTTTAACCACAAGGCGTCTGGAATCCAGTGAAAAAAGCCACGAAAGCCTAAT
>DUUA01000066.1 GCA_012841765.1 Acholeplasmataceae bacterium | reverse complement strand
ATTAATAATTTATACATTATTTTCCTTTCTTTAATTATATATTATTTTTATCTGTATTTTCAAGAGTGTCATCAGAAAGAGATTTCACTTTTTTCCTTCTAATAATAAATTTATATATCCACGTTTTTTCATATTTTATTGCGAAATAACCAATAATTGAAATTACTCCAGCTCCTATTGTTGCTACAAAAAGATCTCCCATCGTATCATAAATAGCGCTTAATCCAGAAAATTCATTTCCTGCAGAATCCATATATTTAAGCATATTTAAATTTGCAAAATAATCCCAAGAAAACTCATAAAATTCCCAAAAAACAGCAATTGTCATTGAAAAAGTAAATGCAAAAATAGCAACAAATAATGGTCTTAACTTAAAAATTTCATGATAGTTTAATACATGGATAACAGTAAAACTTAAAGATGCGAAAAATGCACTACTTAAAATATGTAATACTTTATCAAACCCCGGAACTCTAAAATGAAATCTAGCATATTCCCCTAACATAATAGCTGCAAATAAAAATAAAAAAACAAAAATGTGCATCATTGATGGAATTTTAAAATTCCATTTTTTTTCTAAAAAAGAAGGTAAAAAAAGCAAAACTATTCCACCAATTGTTTGTGAAGCTCTTAATATATAATCATTTTTAATTAAGGTTACACCTTCCTCATAATCAATTGGCGCTATAAATATATTAACAAACGAATAAATAAAACCTATTATCATAATACTTAATACAATAATAAAAATTGCTCTTTGAGTTTTTGTTGTTGAAACAACCTCGATTTTTTTCATATCTTGCCTCCTAATTTTTTAGATAGAAATTTCAATTATTTATGCAATAATTATAACATATTAAAATCATAACTTGAAATAAAGTAGATATAAAACTTAATATCTTTCATCTGTAAAAATAATTATTTTCATTATAGGATACAAACCTTAAACTATTATTAAAACAGTAAAATATAAAAGGAGAATTAAATTTAATTCTCCTTTTTTATTATTTATCTTGAGTATCAATATTCTTTGAAATTTCTTTTTGTTCCTCAACAAATTTTTCCGCTTCTTTTTTCTCGACTTTAGTAACTTTACCAAAGGTTTTTGGTTGGTTTACGACAACTTGTGGGAATGGTACTCCAATATTATTTCTATCGAATAACAATTTAATTTGTCGGTATAAATCTCTTTCAGTTTGAAATTTATTTTCTTCTAAACATTGAGCGATAATTTTTATTTGGACACCACTAGGGTTAAAAGCAGATACACCTTTATAATAAGGACCTTCTACAATTGTTGACACTTTATCTTTAATTAACGGAAGTTGGTCTTTAAATATAGCTTCTACTCTTTCAATCGATTCTCCGTATTCAATTTCAACATCGCAAATAGCAAGTGATAAAGTTTTACTCATGTTAACAATATTTCTAATATCAGAATTATTAATAATTTTAATATTACCAGCAACATCTAAAATATGCGTTGTCCTAACTCCAATTTCAGCAACTGTCCCTCGAAAATTATCAATTACCACAATATCTCCAACTTCAAATTCATTTTCAAAAACAATGAACAATCCACTTAAAATATCAGAAATTAAACTTTGAGCTCCTAAACCTATTACTAATGCTAAAATCCCTGCACTAGCTAATAATGTAGTAGTGTCTACTCCAAAAGAAATTAAAACTAGCCAAATACTTGCAAACGCTGCAAAATACTTTACAAAACTATCTAAGAGATTTAAAACAGTTTGTCCTTTAATTGATCTTTTTAAAGTTAACTTTAGCAAATATCTAATTCCTCTAGAAACTAATTGAATAACAACAATATAAGTTAATGCTTTTAAAATTTTAGGAATATTATCCCCAATTAAACCAAAAACATTAGCGATATCACCCATGTTTAATTGAATAACTTCCGCAAATTTACTATCAGCTCCAAATATTTTTTGTGCAAAAATTGATAGTATTAATAAAACAATAACAAGTGCAATTAACGACCACTTGACAATAACCTTAGTAGGTATTTTTATCTTTTCTTCCATTTGATTTTACATTCAATTAATAAAAAATATTAATTGAATGCTTTCCTTTCTACATATTAACTTAGTTTTAATTAAAAACTTTAAGGCATTTGAAATAAATTTACATATTCGTTATCTACAATAGTTTCTAAACCATCAGACTCATAAATAAGATAAAATTCAACAATAGTGTTATATTCAAAAGTTCTTGTAGTTTTATAATATTCTAATGAATTATTTAAAACTTCAATAATTGTAACTTTCACATTATCCCATTCAGTGTAAATATATTTAAGTTTAAAAATTGGATTAATAGATTGAGAATCTACAATTATATAATTAAAACCAATTTTAGTTTCACCGGCTTCTTCAATAATTCTAAATTCAGAAAAATCAGCAATAATACCATGTGGTAAAGTTAGAATATCTTGCTTGGTGATTATATTACCTAATTCATTAACAATACTAATTGTATACTTAGAGTCTACAAGTAAATTCCAAAAAATAAATTCATTAAAACCATCTGAGATTAGATAAGATGTTATCTCTATATTCTGAAAATTGTAAATTTTCAAATAATAATTTTCATTAAATATGTTATAAACTGTAAAAGTACTAGTTACATTGTCTTGTGAATTGACAATATTTTGGAAATTAAAAACTACTATTTCACTAAGAATATCTAAATGAAATTCATCTTTATATTCTTTAACGTCATTGATAATTTGATAAAACTTAATATCTAAATTACCCCCAACAGGTAAATTAAGTTCCTCAATATAATTCTCAGTAATCCAAACATTCCCTTGCAGTGTTTCTTCAGATAGAGAATAAAGATAATCATATCCAAATTCACTACAATATCTGTTTATATCATTATTAATAAAATCAAATCTAATATTTGCATTTCCCTCGTACTCTTCACTGAAATAATATTCTAGATTTTCTATTTCATAATATTTGTTGGGATTATTTATTTCAAAGCTCTTTTCAGCTAAATGAATTATTGAATTATTATATTCTCCTGTTATAACAAAATTTACAGTACCGCCATAAGTAAATTCATAATCAAATGGATAGTTTAGACTATAATGGAATATAGGTGTTGAATCAGAAACAATATTATCGACAGTATTATAATAATAATATAAATTAAGATTAGTTACTTGCCCAAAAAAATCATTATTAATAATATCAAGATCAAGTTTAAAAGTGTTTGGAGTAGTTTCAACAATATTGATTTTATCAATTTCATATAACAAAGTATAATTACTTTCAATTGTAAATATGCCTTTAGCATAAACAAAATTTCCTTCAACTTCATAATCATATAATATATCTCTATTCAAATTAGTAATATCAACTGAAAACATAATAAACCTGTGGTCTCCTTCGCCTTGGATTAAAGTAATATAATCATTAACATCGTATTCATAATTTTCATTATCATTAGAAATTGTTAAAACAAGATTCTCATTATTTGAATTATTAAAAACTTCACCTGAAATATTAAACAAATTTACTTCTTGAGTTAAACCATAAACATTTACGTGAGGCATATTTGAAATAAGCTCTTCAAATTGCTTATCAATTATAGGTACTCCATCTAAAAGATACTCAAAATGAAATCTTATTAAATTATTACCATAAATGTAATTATCAAATGTTATCTTTTGATTAACTGGCTCAATTATTTCATTTCCTGTATGAATTACTTCTTCTTCAATTACACCATTATTAGAAACAAACTCAATAATTTCAGAAACCAATCTAATCTCAGAAACTTGATTTAACAAATCAGTCAAAATAAATTCAAAACTTACTTGCTGTTCTTGGTTAATATATGATTCCTTAATATCAAATATCGTAATTATCTTAAAAGGAATGTCTAAAGTTAATACATCCTTATATTCTTTTACTCCATTGATATTTTGATATAATTTCAATTCTAAAATACCACCAACAGGAAAACTTAGTTCTTCAAAATATTCTTCTATAAGATAAATATTTCCGCTAAAAGTTTCTTCAGGATGTGTATAAATATAATCAAATCCAAATTCATCACAATAAGCATTTACATCATTATTAATAAATTCATAATTAATAAGAGCCATTCTATCATCTTCTTGATGATAATAGAAATCTAAATTATTAAATTCATAATATTTATTTGGATTTTGCGTTTCAATAATTTTTTCATCAATTTTTATTATTTCATTATTATATTCACCACTAATATTAATGGTAACCTTAACTCCATAAGTAAAATCATGATTAATTAAATAATTTGAAATAAACTTATATATATAAATTGAATCAGATACCATATTATCAACTATTTCATAACTGTAGTTTAATTGAACATTAGAAAGTTGATTGAAAAAATCATCATTCACAACATCAACATTCATATTAAAAATATTTGGAGTTTCTAAATCTAATAAATTCAAATTCTCAATTTTATATAACTGTTCAAGGTCACTAACAATCATAAATTCATCTTCAATATATAAATATTTTCCAGTAACTGTAAAGTTATATAAGATATCTTTATTTAAGTTTGAAATATCAACTGAAAAATAATTAAACTCTTCTTCGTTATCACCTTGTTGCAAAAGAAAATAATTATTAAGATCATATTCATAATTTTCTTGTTCATTAAAAACATTCAGAATAAAGTCTTCATCGAAAGATTTGTTAAATATTTCTCCTGTTAATAAATAAGAATCAAACTCGCTAATTTGTCCATAAACATTTACATTAGGGATATATGAAATAAGATATTCTCCTTCATCATTAATAATAGGTACATTATTTAAAAGATATTCAAAATGAAATCTAAATACATATCCTCCATAAATATATTCACTAAAAATAAATTTTTGAGTTTCATTAGCAACAAATAATTCTTCCTCAAAAATTATTTCTTCATAAGAAACACCCTCGAATTCTTCTATATAAATAATTTTATAAAATAATTTAATATCGGAAACTTGATTTAGTGAATCATTTAAAATAAAATCAAAACTTATTTCTTGAATTTCATTAACATAAGATTCTTCAAAATCTGATATTCTAATGACTTCAATAGGAATATCAATACTAATAATATCTTTATATTGGTAAATTCCATTAATTACTTGGAAAAATTTCAATGTTAGATTACCACCTTGTGGGAAAACAACTGAGAGAAAATAATCTTCATTTATAAAATTATTTCTTCCGCTTATTGTTTCTTCTCCATAACTATAAATATAATCAACTCCAAATGAACAATTATATTCAATCGGTACGGTTTCTTTTTTAAAATCAAAAATTACATTAGCGTTTCCATCATTTCCAATATTCAAGTATTCAACATTATCTACATTGTAAAATTCATTTATTATAAACCAAGATTGATAATATACTTGTTCACCTTTTATTTCAAAATTATAAATTATACCTTCATTTAAATTAGATAAGCTAATTGCAAACGAATGAAAAGATTCATGATTTTGTCCAGCTTCTGAAATAAAATCTGCTATATTAAAACTATATTGATCTTGTTCATCATTAGCATTTACAACATTTAAAAATAAATCTTCCCTTCCAATATTTTCTAAATAACCATTAAATAAGACTGTTTTATCTGTTAATATTTCAGTAAAAACATCTACATAAATATTAGAAGCTATTATCGGTATTATATAAGTTTTTTCTTCACTTATTACTAATTCACCATTCAAAAAATATTCAAGGTGATATTTAAAGAAATTATCACTCTCCATATATTCACTTAAAGTATAATTTTTACTAATACTATCAAAATATAAAATATCTTCAAAAATAATACTGTCAATAGTTTGGTTTTCACTTAAGTATGAATAACCATATTTGTAATGAAGCGTAACATTAGTAATACTTTCATATTTATCTGAAAAAATATAATCAAAAGTAATTAATTGTGAATAATCATGACTAATAGTATTAAAATTTGTAATTGTAACACTAGGCCTTTCATATGTAGTTTTAAACCTTACAGACTCATATGTTTTATATCCAAACTCACTTGTTCCTTCAACTTTCAAAGTATAATAAGTGTTAGGAATCAGTTTATCAAAAAAACCAGTATTTCTTCCTTCTTTAGCAATTCTTTTCTCTTCATAATACGAATTAGAAACAGAAATAAATAGTTCTTCTTCATTAATGTCTGTAACCATGATATCGTAACTTAAATAATCATCTCCAAAAATATATTTAATAATCCTGGCATTTGCACTTAAAACAACTACTACAACCGCAACTGTAACAACAAATGCTGTCATAGCTGTGAACATTTTAGTTAAATTTAAAGTATTAGTGAATTTTTTAGGTTTTAATAAATCAGTTTTAATGTTATTTTCTAGATAAATTTTATTTTGTTCTTTACTAACAAAATCTTTGAAAAAAGAAACTTCGTTAAGCTTTAAAATCTCATTTGATAAATGAGATTCATTTATAATATTATTAGAAAATTCATCTATTGGATTCATATTATTGTTCATCTTAACGATCTCCTTTATTTATTTTATAATATTATAAGCTTTCGCTATTTTAGCTCCTAGTTTAGCATTATTATATACAAGTTTAATATTGGATTCTAAACTTTCACCATTAGTTTTATTACTTATCTCACTTAATAAAAATGGCGTTATTAATTTACCACTAATCTTCTTTTCTCTTGCTAATAACAGTGTTTCATGAATGATTTTATCAATAAATTCTTTTTTTAATTGATATTTTTCTTCAATTGGATTAACAATTAAAGTTCCTCCATTTATTTTTAAATCATTTTTCACTAAAAGATATTTAGCAATATCTTCAGTTTTTTCTTTTCGAATATTTAAAAATATTCCGCTTCTTCTCGTGTAAAATGCAGGTAGCTCATTAGTTTGATAACCAATAATAGGAATACCTTTTGTTTCTAAGTACTCAACAGTTCTTTTTAAATCTAAAATAGATTTTATCCCTGCACAAATGACAGTTACGTCTGTTTTACTTAGTTCTTCTAAATCAGCAGAAACATCCATTGTTTCATTATATTCACGGTGTACACCGCCTATTCCCCCAGTTACAAAAAATTTAATACCGACCATATTTGCAATCATCATAGTAGCAGCAACTGTTGTTGCTCCTGTTTTTTCTTCAGCTATAATGTTTATTAAATCTCTTCTGGAAACTTTTTCAACATCTTTTGAAGTTGCTAAAAACTGTAAATCTGCATCAGAAAGTCCAACTTTAATTATTCCTTTAATAATTGCTATTGTTGCTGGAACAACATTTTCACTTCTAATTAATCTTTCGCATTCTAATGCCATCTCAATATTTTTTGGAAATGGCATTCCGTGTGAAATAATAGTTGATTCAAGTGCAACAATAGGGTTGTTTTTATCCAGAGCTTCGCTTACTTCTTTATTTATAATAATGTATTTGTTAAAATTCATAAAATACCTCTTTACACAATATATTATACCTTATTTTATTATTTTTTAATATAT
>DUUA01000065.1 GCA_012841765.1 Acholeplasmataceae bacterium | reverse complement strand
TATGTCTTGATCCAAGAGAGAATAATAATAGTTTCGCAGAAAAAGTGGCATAAAAACTTGCAATTGATTAGAGTATATGAGAGCCTAAACCTGAGCAGTTTGGCTCAGGTCGGGCTACTCGATTGTGTGCTTTTATTTATTTCTTCTCAGAAATCCATTTATCAAGGAAATCGTTAACTATTTCAATATAATCAATTGCGTCTTGTTTTGTCTTTGTTTGACCTGAATGCCCCGAAGCATTTCTAATTTTCCTTATATCATTAAGTGATTCAACTTTTAAATTAGTTGGATTATTAAATCTATTATTAAGCTCTGTTGGTAATAAACTTAATATGCTATTGCTATAAGTACTTTGTACAGTCGTTCCCGTTTTAAATTTTTCTAAGGCACCTTGAAACTTCCCAAGCATTAGTTTCTTATTCTCTGTTATCCCAATCGCAATAAATATTTCCTTTATTTCATTTTCAATAGTTCTTCCATACTGAATAATAACTGGAGAAAAATCGCTTGTATGATGAATTGTATTCAATAATAGTTGACCAGAGGATAGATATTTAATACTAATTGAAGATAATTTAGAAATATCAAATCGAGTCTTTATAACTGTTTGATATATCTGAATATCAAGTTTATTAATATAGTCATCAATTTTATGTTCTAATTCCGATATTTTATTTTCATTTACTTCATTATTCTTTTTTAATTCATCAAAATCATTCAAGAACCTATCTCTTTGAATATTTAGCAAACTAAGTTCTAAATTTTCATTTTCATCAAAAAAGCCACTGTCAAAGATTTTGTAATTAATACTACCGTCATCATTTATATTAAATGTATCTACTTGCTTTTTCTCTTTATTTCTGAGTTTCGGGTCCCTTAAATAAAACAATTTAATTTTCTCTCCATTTATCTTGTCTTGAGCGACTAAAGTTTGAAATTTTCTTATTAAGTACTCACTGTGTGTTTCAATAATAAACTGGATGTTAAATTTATTACTAGCATCAACAAACATTTCTGCAAGCTTTGATTGCCATTTGGGGTGTAAACTTGACTCTGGTTCCTCAATTATTAGAGTGCTTTTTAAATAGTCATCTTTAAAATATTGTCCATCATTATCATATTTCTCTTCAATTCTTTTGTTTTTTTCAGATAACACTGCGATTTGAATAAGTATAAGGATTAATTGTTTTATTCCATAGCCAAAATCAACTAATTCTCTTTCAATGTTTTCCTCTACCTTGATTAGTATTCTTAATAATTGATACTTTAAAGTATATTTAACTATGATTTCTTCTCCTATATTAAATATTTTTATATACCTATTTAAAAACTCAGAGTCTTTTAAATCTAGAGACTCATATTCTTTTAATAGCCTTATAAATGGGGTATTTAATGAAGAGTTGTAAATTCTTAAATTTTCTTCTCTAATATTTGAGAGGTAACTTATTGAGTTGATTCTCTGAACTAATAAGGTGCAACTATTTGCAAAAGAATTTTCAATAATCGAATATTTTTTATTTTCATAGTCAGCATCTTCCCAATTGACTTTCTTTTTTAATATTTCAATACTACGATAAAAGAATAAACTTTCTATTTCTGGTGGTGGATAATATGGATAATCTCCTTGAAAATCATAATAACCAATTGCTTCTTTGCCACTTTGAGGCTTTTTTTCTAGTTGGTTTATAAAACGTTTGAAGTTTTCTGTATTAATTTTATGTTTAAATGATTTCTCGAACAAGGATGGAGTAATTTTTGTTTTCTTAAAATAATTATCAAAATCTTCTTCAGAATCAAAATTTCTTTTATTGTCTTTGTGATAATTATAAAATTCTAACAAAGATTCAAAAAGTGTTTTTAGAATGGTAAAATCAATATACCATTCTATATAACTCTCTAAAGGGTCTTCAGTTGGTTTGAGTTCAATATCCGATAGAAAATTGTAGTTCACTATTGTAGAAGGCTCATTTTTTCTAGCTTTTTTCTCTTTGTTTTTCTTCTCTTGTTTTCTTTCGTATTCTTCTAACCGTTCCTCAAATTCTTTTTGATGTTTGTTTATTTCTTCCTGAGTCGCATCTCTATAATTAAATGAAAATATGTCTTTTTCGTCTTTCTCATATACTACTTTCAATTTTCTTAATTTAGCTTTATAAGAGTTTTGGTTCTCAGGAATAATATATGTTAGTGATATATAAAAACTATTTAGACCAAAATAATTGAAGGGAAGAGATACCTCTACTTCTCTATTTTCTGGATTAGCTAGAACATTGTTAAAATCTCCTAATAAGTGTTCTTGTTGCTCTAAGTCTAATATCATTGGTATTTCGCTCCCCTTTATGCTGTTCTTTAACATTTGTAGGAATTTGATAATAGAGCTTTTTCCTGAGTTATTTGAACCTGTAAGAATATTTATTTCTGAGAATTTCTCAAAAAAACCTTTTTCATCGGAAAATATCCTAAAATTACGAATACCTATTAAATCAATTGGTTTCATATATTAAATACTATATTTTTTGTGCGTTTTTTTGTGTCTATAATTGCACACAACGTTTTACGTGTATGAGAAGTAGCGGATTAAAAAGCACTTAACTTTCAGTT
>DUUA01000064.1 GCA_012841765.1 Acholeplasmataceae bacterium | reverse complement strand
CCTTTTATTAATTTAATAGCAAGCTTTGCAATATCCATAAAAGAAAAAATATTATGTTTTTGCTTATATTCAAAAAAACGTTGATCTAATTTATTAATGATTTCAATCATAATTTCAGAAAGAGATTCTGTATTTTCAATACTTTTAATCATTTCTTCTTTTGTTTCATAGATTAAATAATTTTCTTGTAAATCTTTTAAAATATGCTGAATTTCATCTCTAATTGCTAATAATAACCCAAAATTATTTGCATCGTTTTTCCTTAATGTTGGCATCTTTGTTCTATTATGAACACTATTATATAAATCATTATAATTATCACAATTAATGATTCTTAATAAATAAGATTTATAATTGATAATATATTCTTTTAAAGTTATATCAAACTCAAACCCATTTAACTGCTCCAATAAACGATTTATCTTCGCTATTTTAGAAAAAATCTCTTCTAAATAAGTATTATATTGTTTTTCTATATATTCATCAGAATAATATTTTTCTAAATAACATTCAAAATATTCATCTTTATCAATTAACAATTCGGTATTTTCAGTAATTTTTTCAACAAGACCAAATACTTCTTTATCATTTTTATATGAGAATAAATCTATAAGATTTAAAAACTTTTCATTTTTATCTTCATAATATTCATTAAAAATATCTCTTAAAAATTCTCTTTTTTTTAATTTATATAAAGCTTGGTCGATAATATTAATATTTTTATCAACGTTTAATAAATAATGATATGTTTGAACAATACTTAAAGTAAAACTATCAAAAGTCTCGATATGTGCATTTTCAAGTTTGCTAAACTCATTTTCAAAATTTTTAATTTCTTTCTTATTTACAAGCATTTTATTTCTAAGTCGTAGCTTCATTTCTGAAGCTGCTGCTTTTGTAAAAGTCAAAACTATTAAGTTATCTAAGCTAATTCCTCGAACAATTTTTTGATAAATTCTTTCAACTAAAACCATAGTTTTACCTGAACCAGCGCCAGCATTAACTAGTATATTTTCTCCCTCGTGATAAATAGCTTCTAATTGTTCTTTACTATATTTAATATCCATTTATTTATCCTCCAAAAAACTATAGTCTTTTACATCATCTAACTTTACATAATCATTTTCTGTTTTATAACAGATACTTTTATAAGGACAATATTTACAACTATCATTGCTATTACCTTTTTTAGGGTTGATATTAAAATTTGAATTTAAAATATTTTCTGTAGCCTCTAAAATTTTATTTTCAGCTAATTTTAGTAATTTGTTAAAATCTTCATTAGAAAAAGTCCTTTTTTTAGCATTAGCATTTAAATTTGTCGTTCCCTTCAAAAAGTTAATACCTTTAACATATTCACCACTATCAATATTCTCACAAATAGAATTCAAAATTATATAATCGTTATTTGAATAGCCATCAAGTGAAAATAATTTTTTAAATTCCTCATCAAAATTCTTTCCATTATACATAGTAATAGATGTTGGCAATACCCTTTGTAAATAACTACCAGCAAAACCCCAATTAGAGTAATGTTTTGATAGTAAATAAAAATATACTAATAACTGCATATCTAAACCATATACTAAATTATTAAAATCAACTTTTGCATTTCCTGTTTTATAATCTATAACGATAAAATATTTTCTACCCAAATAATCATAAGCCATTACTTTATCAATAAATCCTTTTAATTTGATATTATGTTTTTCATCAAGTATAAATTCATATTTTTCTTCCAGAAAAAAATCTTTAAATTTACTTCTACTATGAAACTCTTTTAAATAAGGAATTAAAATATTTAAATGCATTTTATATTTATTAATAAAATGCCCTAAATAGCCCGTTGCATTGATATTGTTGGTCCTTAAATAATCATCAATATATTTATTACAATCAAGCGTTTCATCATCTACATGAGATAATACCTGATGAAATATATTTCCTATAATTAAAGGGTCTTGGTCAATAATTTTATCAATCTTTAAAATTCTTCTAATATAAAATCTAAAAGCACATTTATAGTATTCATCTATTGAAGTATAACTCAAAACTACTCCCTTGTTTAAATAATTATAAAGTAATTTATCATTAATACCAGTAAAATTATTACTATAAACCTTTTTTTCAGCATCTCCATAATTACCAGAAAGATCATATAATTCTTGACTTTCTTCATGATATTTAAGATATTGTTCTAACAATATCTTAAACCTTAATTCATTAATGTTTTTAGAATAAGCAATTTTATCATCAATTTTATATTCTTGATAAAAAAACTTATCTAAAATTACAGGTTTTTGTTTAATGCCTGAATTTGTATTAATACTATAACTAAGATATAAGTTTAATGAATTCTTTAAAAAATGAATAACTTCTTTTTCGTGTTCTCTATTTTTTTCTGACGAAGAAAGTAAATTTAAAGCATCTCTTTGTTTATCACTTATGTACTCATTATTTTTATAAAGATATGAACACCTAT
>DUUA01000063.1 GCA_012841765.1 Acholeplasmataceae bacterium | reverse complement strand
GTCAAGTTTGTCTACCGGTTTCAACACAGTGGCATTTAATTATTATATTATAACTGAGTTCATTAAGCAATTAAAATATAATAATTATTTTATTCTTTTAAGCTTCTTCTATTTCAAGAATTTCATCATTAGAAGATAATGCTTCCATAACATCATTGAATCGTTTGTTTTTTGGAATAGTAAAATAAATTATTGATTCCTTATTATAACTATCTCCAGTTTTTGTTTTATTTACAAGAAATGTTTTTCTTACAATGACACCCATTGAAGCTAAAACATCAAATAGTTCTTTTTCAAAATCTTCATTAAATACCATTCTTACTCTTCTTACTATTCTAGTTTTTGATAATTTTGCTCCAAATCTACGTGAAGCAATTAATGCAGGTAAAATAAAAGCAACTGTTACAAGAGCAATTATATAATTATAAATGCCACCTGTTCCAATCATAATTCCTAGACCTGCAGCAAGCCAAAGCATTGCTGCTGTTGTAATCCCAGTAGCTGTCCCTCTATTATGTAAAATAGTACCAGCTCCTAAAAAACCAATTCCGCTAACAACTTGAGCAATTATTCTACCTTGATCAACTTTAATAGAATCTGCAAGTACTGGGTTTTCAATAATCGATGCCATAGCATCAGCAGTAATGTTTTGTTGCAAAATGGCAATTAAACAACTACCAACACATACCAAAATGAAAGTAAAATAGCCCGCTGGTTTAGATTTTATTTCTCTTTCATAACCAATTGCTCCCCCAATAAAGATACAGACAACAACTCTTAGAATTTGTTCTAAAAGCTTTAGTCCATCAATATTAAGTGGTTCAGTAAAAATACTTAAAAACATTATTTACCTCCTTATTTTTGGTATTGAGCATCATACATTGCTCGATATTTTCCTTTTTTCTTGTATAATTCTTCATGGCTTCCTTTTTCAAAAATTCTTCCATCTTCAAACAAATAAATAATATCAGCGTCTTTTATTGTTGAAAGTCGATGAGCAACTACAAAAGTTGTTCTATCTTTCGCTAATGTCTTTAAAGCTTTTTGAATTAGTCCTTCTGTTTCTGTATCAATATTTGCTGTTGCTTCATCAAGTATTAAAATACTTGGATTTTTTAATAATATTCTAGCAAATGATAACAACTGTTTTTCCCCTGTAGATAGATTTTCTCCCCGGTAACTCACTTTTGAGTGAATTCCTTCAGGATAATCATAAATGAATTTATCTGCACCAATGTTTCTTAAAACTTCTATTACTTCGTCATCAGTTGCTTCAGTACCAAATGCTACATTAGATTTTATAGTGCCTTCAAAAATTGATGCATCTTGTAAAATAATCCCAATGTTTTCTCTAATATCAAATTTAGAATATGTATTATAATCTACTCCATCAACAAAGATATTACCTTCTTCTAAATCATAGTATCTTTCTAATAAATTCATTAATGTTGTTTTTCCTGATCCTGTATGACCAACTAATCCGATAAACTGACCAGATTGAACCTTAAAGTTAATATCATGTAAAACATAGTTATCATGTTCATATTGAAAATTTAAATTTTTAAATTCTATATCTCCACTTAATTTTACACCAGAAACTGCATCAAGTCCAATATCTTCTTTAGAGTCTAAAAAATCAAAAACACGAGATGCTGAAACTAAGGAATCTTCTAAAGAATTAAGGTTCCCAAATATTTCTGCTATAGGCCAAACTAATCTTTGAATATAATCAATATATACGCTAATAGTAGTCGCAATTAATAAAGAGGGTAAACTAAAATACTGTAATCCAAAATAAAACAATACAAACATAATAATTATTCTTTCAATAAAAAGTAACATTTGGTTTCCAAAAAAAGTATTTACTTTTAATTGTTTCATCTTAGTTCCGTAATTGTCTTTAAGCATTAAATCATATTCATTACTCATTTTTTCTTCTTTATTAAATATCTGAATAATTCCAACACTATTAACAAATTCAGCTAATTTTCCATTAATTCTAGAATTAGTTTCTCTAATTCTTTTATTAAATTTATTAACAATTCTCCTGTAAACTGTTAGCCATAATATAACAATTGGAAAAGCAGAAAGCGTTAATAATGCAAGTTTATAATCTAAAACAAATAATCCTACATAAACAATAACCAAAGAGATTGTTGCACTAAAAATAGAAAAGATTACATCATATAACCCTCTAACTCCTTCGGAGTCATAAATCATTTTAGTAACTGTTTTACCAGCAGGTTCTTTAGAAAAATAACTTACAGGTAATCTATTTAACTTGTCAAAACATGTTTTTCTAATATCTAAAGTAAGTTTCATTGATGCAAAAGTAAAAGAAATAGTTTGCACATACCTTGTAATAATAACAATAATAGAAATAATCGCATAAATTAAAATCCATCTTATTATAGGTTTAGCAGACAAATCATAAAAATTAGTAATATCATCTCCTAAAAAGACAAATGTTGAAGTTTTTTCAATTCCTTCTTCATCTACTAAAATAATATTATTTCCATCAATATCTTTTGTTTGATAATTATTTGTATAGCCACCTTGAATTAAAATATATCCTTTTTTTTCATTAGAATATTTAATGGTAATTAAATCACCTGTAAAATTTTCACTTTTTACATAATAATCTCCATTATAAAATGCTTTAGTATCATCATTTGTTTTTTCCCAAATAGTTTGAACTCCAGTTAATTCATCATCAATAACCTTTTTAGTTATTAAAGGCTGAATCATTTGTAAACTAGTAAAAACAATTAATAATAATACAGAAAAGATTAAAGTCCACTTGCTTTTTAAAGCATATTGAAATACTCTTTTTAATATTTCATTAGTAGTATAATCTTTTGTTAATCCATTATTTTTCTTACTCATGGCTCACGTCCTCCATTTCTTGAAAAACGTATTGATCATAGTACCAACGTTTACTATTCATTAATTCTTCATGCGTACCTTTTTCAACAATTTTACCATGTTCCATAACAATGATTAAATCAGCTGATTGTACTGCTGTTAACCTGTGCGCAATAATTATATTAGTTTTATCTTTACGATATTCTTTTATTGATTTTAAAATATTTTTTTCAGTAATCCCATCAACTGCAGATAAAGCATCATCCATAATTAAAATTTCACTATTTTTAAACATTGCTCTCGCAATAGATATTCTTTGTTTTTGCCCGCCTGAAAGTGTTACTCCACCTTCACCAACAATTGTATCAAGTCCATTTTCCAAATAAGGAATATCTTTTCTAAAATCAGCCATATCAATTGCTTCATCAATAGTATATTTAGAATATTTAGATTCTCCAAGTAATAGATTATCTAAAACAGTTCTAGAAAATAATTGATTTTCTTGAGGGATGTAGGAAATATTTTCCCTAATACTCATCTTTTGATAATATGTAATTGGCTTATTATTAATCTTAATCATTCCATCAGTAATAGTATACATTCTTAATAATTGTTTAACTAAAGTGGACTTCCCACTTCCAGTTCTTCCAACAATTCCAATTGTATCTCCTTGATTTATCACTAAATTAATATCTTTGATAATATCTGTTTTTTCATTTGGATAATGAAAACTATAATCAATAAATTCAATATCATCAATATGAGTTAAAGGAATAGCACCGACACAATCTTTAATTTTCGGTTCCGCTTTTAATATTTCACTAACACGTTCAGCCGAAACCCCGCTTTGGCTAATAAAAGTAATTTGATTACCAAGTCTAAATAAAGGCCTTGAAAACATCATTAAGAACATATTAAAAGATATTAACTGTCCTACAGTAAACCCTGAATTTGAAAGAATTAAATATGAACCATAACCAAGAGCAACTCCTTGACTTATTAAAACTACCAAATTAAAAATAGGAGAGAATACAGATCTTAGTAAAACAGATTTTTTTTCTATTGCAAAAGCAGTTGCAGCAGATTTTTCTAATTTTATATAGTCATCTTTTTCTTTATTAAATCCTCTTACTAATTTTACATTAGCAACACTTTCCATTACTAAATTATTTAAATGAGATATTTCTTTTCTAACTAAACGCCAGTTTGCAGAAATTTTTGGTCTAATAACTAAAACAACAATAAAAATTATTGGCAAGGGGATAATCGCAAGCAATGTTAGCCCTAAATCTTTTTGAATCATTCTAAATAAACTTAAAAAAATTGTTAAAGTTGTATCAACAAGAGCAAACAATAAGTAAGTGCTAACTCTTGCTACACCATGTGTATCTCCTGTTGCTCTTGAGATTAAATCACCTGAATAATATTCTTCAAAAAAATCTCCGTCTTGTCTAAAAATATTGTTCATAAACTTAACTTTAATTTGATAATAAAATTCATGGAATAAAGATCCCAAAAAATAATTTTTTATAATCGCACTTAAATAAATGCTAACTGCAAGCCCTAATAAAAACCCACTTGCTTTATAAATATCTGCTAATGTCAACAGCCCATTATTAATTTTATCAACAACATCTTCTATTATTTCAGGAGACAAAGTTAATAAAAATGAAAACAGGATAGTAAAAATAAATACTATTATATATTTTATCCAATTTTTTTTAAAAAACCAATTCATATCCCTAAAAACACGAATCATAATATCACCTTATATATTCTATATTAATTAACAATACCTAAAATCATCTGTAGATGATTTTGTTTGTCTTTTGTTATTTCAAATGAATTTAATACATCCATTTTTGCTTCTTCTAGCCCTAAGTCATTAGCATATATTATAGCTAATAATTCATCTTGTTTAACTTTATCACCAACTTTAGCAATAACTTTTATGCCGACAGCTGGGTCGATATTATCTTCTTTTTTATTTCTTCCTGCTCCAAGTTTACTTGCAGCAATGCCGATTAAATATGCATCAATTTTTTTTATATAACCTGAAGTTTTGGAATATACTTTAAATTCATTAATTGATTTCTTAAAAATTGAATAATCTTCTATGACTCTTGTGTCTCCACCTTGAAGTTCAATCATTTCTTTAAATTTATTTAAAGCTTCTTTATTATCAATTACTTCTTTAATTTTCATTAAAGCTTCATCTTTATTTTTAACCAATTTTGTCACAAGTAACATTTCTACACAAATTTCTTCACATAAAATGGTAAAGTTTTTCGGTCCTCTTCCTTTTAACGTTTCAATAGCCTCTATAACTTCTAAACTATTACCGACAGCTTCCCCAAGTGGTTCTTCCATATTCGTTAACATTGCTACAACATCTCTACCATAGGATTTACCAATATCAACCATTGATCTTGCTAAAACTTTAGCATCTTCCAAAGTTTTCATAAAGGCGCCTTCACCAACTTTTACATCAAGCAAAATACTATGAGCACCACTTGCAAGTTTTTTACTCATTATTGATGATGCTATTAAACCAACTGAATTAACAGTTCCTGTAACATCTCTTAAAGAATATAACTTTTTATCTGCTGGCGTGATATTTAAAGTTTGTCCAACAACAGCTATACCGATTTTTTTTACTTGGTCAATGAAATCTTTGGAAGAAATATCAATTTTAAATCCTGGTATAGATTCTAATTTATCTAAAGTTCCACCAGTGTGGCCAAGTCCTCTGCCACTCATCTTTGCTAATTTTAATCCTAAAGCTGCTAAAATAGGTGCCACTACTAATGTAGTTTTATCACCAACTCCTCCAGTCGAATGTTTATCAACACAAATGCCTTCAATTGCACTTAGATCTACTTGCTCGCCACTTTCTAACATTTCCTTAGTTAATGCTACTTGTTCATTTATAGTTGTACCATTAATACATACAGCCATTAAAAAAGCACTCATTTGATAATCAGCTACTGTATTTTTGACATAGCCATCAATTAAAAAATGAATTTCTTCTTTTGATAGTTCAAAACCATCTTTTTTCTTTATTATTAAATCTACTGTACGCATATGAATGACTCCTTATATGTTTACATATTATACAACATTTATGAAAATATGTAAAGTTTTGATCCCTTTATTAATAATAATAACTTACCATTATTAAAAACTGTACCCGGAAACCGGGTACAGTTATAAGTTTTTTATAAAATAATATTAGTTACCATATTTATTAATTAATATTGCTTCAGTCGCAGCCTTTTTAGCCTCAATCTGAGTAGTAAAATCATCACCATTAAACACGACATTGGTAATTGCAGAATTAAGTGACTCGGCTGTATAAAGAGGTATTAATATTTCAAATGGATCAAAAATAATTTTATCTCCAGAATAGAATAAAACTGCTTGCATTGAAGCTTGATCATCTAAGAAGATTGCAGCATTTTGTAATCTAATATCTTGTTCATTCATTGAGATATCCTCTTTTGAATATTGTGTTGTTCTTAAGAATACTTCATTAAGTGCTCTAAATACTCCTTGATAAGTTGCTCCTTTTTCTGCATGTTTATAATCACGGAAATTAGCCATTGTTATAACAGCTTGACTTTTTATAGAAATTCGTGAATTTTTCACCAAGACTGTATCTGGATGTGGATATGGCACGTAACCAAATCTAGTAGTACCTTCTCCCCACATATCAGCAGCCCAACGAGCTTCGTATCTACAAAACCACATTTCTCCACTTTGAAATATTGCATCACCGTTTTTAAATGAAACAACATCAGCATCCCAATTATGTCCAGCAACATCAAATGCTCCAGCATTAACTATATTTCTTAATGTTTTAGCAGCTTGTTTTTGAACTGAGCCATCAACATTAAGCTGTAATTTATTAGTATCTGCAATTCTGATTCCAGCAGCATTAACCATTCCTGACCAATAATAAATAGGTTCTCCAGACATTGCAAATTGTCCTTCACCAAGAAGAGATTGTGCATTTTTAGCATATTCTTCAAAATTAGTATAGTTCCATCTTCCTTCTAAGAACATTTGTGCTGGGTTTTCTAATCCTAATGACTCTAGTAAATTAACATTAAAATATAACCCTTTATCAATAAAATTTTCAGCATAAGATCCAGTTGACATTGCATATAAACCACCTTTATAAGTAACAGATTCTTTTAAACCTGTACTAAAAGAGTTTTTACCAAATGATGTATATAAATCATTTGTATCAACTAAAGCTTTAGAAGCTTCTAATTCATTAATTATTCCACTTGTGATAACATAAAAATCTGCTTGAGCGGTATTTGAATTTGCATTACTATTAATCCATGCCGTTCTAAGTGGACCCCAAGGAGCTGTATCTGGATAGGCTACAACTTGGATATCACAATTATATAAAGCTTCCACTTCATTCCATGCAGTTTGTTTATGTGTTTTATCAACCCCTCGATAATCTTCTAAAAATGGGTCAATATCAGATAGTACAGATTCAGTATCCATTATAGTAATCACATATCCACCTAAATTTTCAGGCTCTATTACTACTGGAGCTTCAGTAACAGTAACTCTAAAGCGAGATGAAATAAAAGAACCATCTTCTTTTAATGCTTTTACAATAATATTTGCACTTCCAAGGCTAATTCCTGTAACTACACCTTTATCACTAACTGTAGCAACAGTTTCAGGATTAATCGTCCAAATAACATCTTGACTAGCTCCAGCAGGTGAAACTACTGCTGTGAATTGATAAGTCTCATTAACATAAATTGACTCAAAACCCTTCACAAATATTTCTTCTGGGTCAACAGCAACAGGTATAATAATCTCTTCAGGAACAATAGTTATTTCAAAAGTAGCAAAAATTTCAGAATTTTCTGTATACGTTGCAGTTACCGTTACAGTTCCTTCTTTAATAGAAGTCACAATTCCAGTTCCTGGGTCAACTGTTGCAATTGATTCATCACTTATAGACCAAACTACAGTTCTTTTTGCATAATCAGGTAAAACATTTATAATTCTCATTGTTGCTTTATTACCTACTTCAATTTCAGCATTACCAGAAATTTCAAAACTAATTGGTTCTGGTCTATCAATAATTGTAACAGTATATTCAGCAATGTCTTCACCATTAGTTGCTTTTACAGTAACTGTTCCTGGTAATTTAGCATTTAATATATTTTGATGAAGTGAACCTTCTTCAAATTCAACAACTCCCTCAGGTTCCATTGTAACTATAAATGTTGTTGCTTCTGGTAATATTAATTCCCCTTTTTTAGCAGTTAAAGTTAATGAGAAATCAACAGCAAATATATTTACACCACCTTGAGCAGTTAATTTAAATGAATTATCATCTTTAGCTCCAATAACAATAGTAACTTGCGCTGAATCTTCTCCAAGAGTTGCTTCAATGATAACTGTTCCTGCAGCAACTGCAGTTAAATTTCCTTCTTC
>DUUA01000062.1 GCA_012841765.1 Acholeplasmataceae bacterium | reverse complement strand
TATTTTTTCTAACAACAATTTCAACTTGACAATTCCTTTGTCACAATTTTTGCATCGCTACGCTCTTGGTGCAAAAATTGCGCCAAGCCCTGCGGGCACGGAAATGCAAGTTAAATAAATGTTAGGTACACGCCTTCGGCGGGCGAGGAAAATATTAGGATTTTCTAAGATCATAAAAAATAGTAATTAATTTTTAGAATCCAAAACAAAAAAGTTTTTTCAAATACTAAATTTTATAGCATTTAAATTCATAAATGAATAAATTCTAATAATTTTCCGAAATATATTAAAAAACGCAAAATAGCACGAATACACTTGTTAAAACACTAAAAGTACAATATATTGTACCTGAGAGGCGAAGTATGAATGCTGTATCTTATTCGGATTTAAGACAAAATCTCAAAAGCTTTATGGATCAGGTTTATTCTGATCATGAACCTTTGATTATTACACGAAAAAACAATGAAAACTTAGTATTAGTATCAATAGATGAGTACAATAGTTTAAAAGAAACTAATTATTTATTAAGCAATGAATCTAACGCAGAGCATCTGCGGAAATCTATAAAACAATTTCATGCAGGTCAGATTAATAAAAAAGACTTATTAAACGATGAATAAAATATTTACAGATGAAGCTTGGAAAGATTATTTGTATTGGTTTGATACTGATAAAAAACTGTTAAAAAAGATAAATATATTAATAAAAGAAATAGATACAACTCCATATGAAGGAATTGGAAAACCAGAAAAATTAAAATTAAATCTCCAAGGATTTTGGTCTCGACGAATTGATCATGAACACAGAATAATTTATAAAATTGAAAATGAAAGTATTATTTTTATCGCGTTTCGCTATCATTACTCTAAATAAAAATTACCTAACAACTATTTCAACTTGATAATTCCTTTGTCACATTTTGTGCTGTCGCTTCGCTCTTGACGCACAAAAAGCGCCAAGCCCTGCGGGCACGGAAGTACAAGTTAAATAAATGTTAGGTTGACGCCGCTATCGCGGCGCAATAATACTCATTTATGTTTTAATAGTACTATGTTGTACTTTTTTATTGCTAAATAAGTTTTACTTACAAAATATATTTTACTAAGAATATACACATAATTCTGTTTTGATTCATTTCAATTATTCGCAAAGGAGATCGTATGAGAACATATTTATTGGGGTTAATAGTATTAATGACATTGTCTTCTTGTAAAGAACAGGCAAATGTTACAACGGTATTGCTTAATAACAAGGAATATACATTTATTATTAATAATAACAATACGATAGAAAAATATTTTAATGTAATTAATACCGAAACGGAATATGGACAATTATCCTCAGAAGCAAAGATCAATATTTCTATCACAGGTTCTGAGAATAAAATACGGATTATTAAATGGGAGTTTAAAACAAAGGAAGATGCAATAAAAAGGGAAAAATACATTAATTCTTCAACATCATTAAAAAAACCTATTATCGTAAAAAATAAAATCCTTGGAAAGGTATTAATCAATGACATTGGAAAAGAACAAGGATGTTCAAATTATTATGCATTTAGAACTGTTTCAAACATTATCTATATTTTCTCTTTAGATCTATACAGTAACAGTATTACTGATAACGAACTAAATACATTTATTACTATAATTAAGTCTTTTAATGAAAAAGAGGTTAAACAATAACTGCTTCAAACAGACGCGGCTTTTGTTACTCTTATAGTGATATTAATCAAGAATTAGTAAAAAAAGAAACCTAACAACTGCTTCAACCGGATAATTTCTTTGTCATGAAAATTGCTGTCGCTACGCTCGGCAATTTTCACGCCAAGCCCTGCGGGCACGAAATTACCGGTTAAGCAAATGTTAGAACGACGCCTGCGGCGCGTAAGTTAATAATCCCTTAAGAAAAACAGTAAAATAAAAATGTATACCGCAAAGAGT
>DUUA01000061.1 GCA_012841765.1 Acholeplasmataceae bacterium | reverse complement strand
TTTAAGATACTTACTAATATGGATAAATTATACGAAGAAGCAAAAAAAGCTTTTTTAAATTCTTATTCTCCATATTCAAAATTTAAAGTGGGAGCAGCTTTAGAATTAAAAAATGGAGATATAATTACTGGCACTAATGTTGAAAACGCATCTTATGGGTTAAGTATGTGTGCTGAGAGAACAGCTTTGTTTACAGCTTATTCTTTAGGTTATCGTAAAAAAGATTTTAAAAGGATGTTAATTATTGGTAACACATTAAAACCTATTTCTCCATGCGGAGCTTGTAGACAAGTAATAAGTGAACTATTGGAATTAGATACTGAAGTTATCTTAACAAATTTAAATAATGACCGTTTAGTATATAAAGTGAAAGAACTTTTACCTTATCATTTTAGTGAAGGAGATTTAAATGGATAATCAAAAAATTAAATCGGGTTTTGTAACAATTATTGGAAAACCAAATGTAGGTAAAAGCACTTTTATTAATAATTGTTTAGGAAGAAAAATTTCAATAATTAGTAATAAACCACAAACTACAAGAAATTCTATCCAAGGAATATATAATAAAGATGATGTCCAAATTATTTTTATTGATACGCCTGGAATTCATAAAGCTCATAATGAGCTTGGAAGATTTATGAATAAAGAATCATTTACTACTTTGAAAGAAGTTGACTTAATTTTATATATAGTTGATGGCACTAAAGGTAAATCAGCGCAAGATGATTTTATTTTAAAGCAATTTAGTAAAAGTGATACGCCAGTGTATTTAGTTATTAACAAAATAGATTTAGTTAAAGATAAAAATAAATTATTAGAAATAGTTTTAGAATATACAAATGAATTTACATTTAAAGAAGTGTTTTATATTTCTGCTTTAAATGGTGAAAATGTTGAAAAAATGCTAGAAAACATTACTGGAGTATTAGATTATGGCCCAAGATATTACCCTCTAGATCAAGTTAGTGATCATCCAGAAACGTTTATTATTGCTGAGTTAGTTAGAGAAAAAGTATTACATCTTACTCATGAAGAAATACCTCATTCTGTTGGTGTTGTCATAGAATCTATGACAGATGATGATAGAAATAAGAACTTGCTTAATATTAGAGCTATAATTTATGTTGAAAGACCATCACAAAAAAAGATTATTATTGGTAAAGGTGGTTTAATGATTAAAGAAATTGGTACTCTTGCAAGAGAAGAAATTGTTCCTTTACTTGGCAGAAAAATATATTTAGATTTATTTGTAAAAGTATTACCAAATTGGAGAGATAAAGAACAAGATATTCAACGATTAGGTTATAAATAGAGGAAATTATGAGTTTAATAACAGGGATAATTGTTAAAAGCATTAAATATAAAGATAGTTCTAAAATAATCTATGTGATTACTAACGATGGTTTGATGTCTTTACTAGTGCGTGGTGCTAATAATATCAAAGCGAAAAATTTTGGTTATTCGCAAATTTTAACAAAAATATCATTTGATTATGTAGATGGTAAAGAAACCAAATTTAATATTTTAAAACAAGCTGTTATTAAAGATAACTTTACGTTATTGAAATCTGACTATCAAAAAATGCAAATAAGCTTTTTAATTTTAGAATACGCGTATGAGTTTATTAATCATATTGATGATAAGAAACTTTTTTATGAATTTTTAGAATATACTTTAAAAAATTTAACGAGTAATAACGAATTAATTTATTCGATTATATTTAGATTAAAACTACTGTATTTATTAGGGATAGGTCCTGTTTTTAGTAAATGTATTGATTGTATGAAAGATGAAAATTTAATTGGTTTTTCATTAAATAAATCTGGAATGATTTGCAAATCATGTTTTAAAAATGATGAGCAACTATTTGTTG
>DUUA01000060.1 GCA_012841765.1 Acholeplasmataceae bacterium | reverse complement strand
TTTTTTATTTAAAAAAGATATAATTATTTATATTTACATTATGAAAAATGGTTAAAAAATGATATAATAAAAGAAAGATATTTTTAGGAGGAAATTGATGAAAATAATTAATGATATATATAAAAACAAAGAAAAGCTAATTAATGATATGCAAGGACTTCTTAGAATAAATAGTGTTTTGGGAGATACACCCATTACTAAAGATGCACCCTTTGGAGAAGGCATTAGAGATAGCTTGTTATATGTTTTAAGCTTAGGCGAAGAAATGGGTTTTAAAACTGTGAATGTTGATAACGTTGCTGGGCATATAGAATATGGTGAAGGTGAAGATATCATAGGAGTTTTATGTCATGTTGATGTTGTGCCAGCAATTGGAAAATGGAAATTTCCACCTTTTTCAGCAATTATTGATGATAATAAAATATATGCTAGAGGGGCTATAGATGATAAAGGACCAATTATTTCTGTCTTATATGCACTTAAAGTTTTAAAAGATAATAATATAAAATTAAATAAAAGAGTAAGGTTAATTTTAGGTACAGATGAAGAATCGCAGTGGCGCGGAATAAAAAAGTATTTTGAAAAAGAAGAACAACCTCTAATGGGTTTTTCTCCTGATGCGGATTTTCCATTAATATATGGAGAAAAAGGAATAATGTCTCTTGATTTAACTAATAATTTACCAGAAGAAGAATTGATAAATTTTGATTCTGGAGATAGATATAATGTTGTTCCTGATGAAGCTAGTTGTATTATTTTAAAAAATTTAGAATATGAATTTAATCATTTTTTAGAAGAAGAACAACTTGAAGGAGAAGTAAAAGAAGAAGATGGGAAATATACATATAAATTGCTTGGACAATCTGCTCATGCAATGGAACCTAAAAACGGTATTAATGCAGCTATTAAACTTTGCAAGTTTTTAAATGAATATGTAACTAATCCAGTGATTAATTTTATAGGCGACAAATTACAAGATTCTCGTTTTAAAGATATGAGATTAGATTTTACTGAACCCGAATTAGGTGATTTAACTGTTAATGTTGCTGTTGTTAAAGCAAAAAATAAAAATGCTAAAATTGGGCTAAACTTACGTTATCCGATTAACTGGGATAAAGAAAACTTTTTGAAAGAACTTTCAAAGCAGGCAAGGGAATATTCATTAACACTGAATGTGCTTTCTGATTCTCTTCCTCATTATGTGGATAAAGATGATGATCTTGTGAAAACATTATTTAATGTTTATAAAAAGCATACAAATGATCAAACAAATCAACCATTTACAATTGGTGGTGGTACATATGCTAAAGTTTTAAAAAAAGGTGTTGCATTTGGGCCAGTTTTTCCTGGAAGAGTGGATGTTGTTCATCAAGTAAATGAACATATTGATATCGATGATGCCTTGTTAGCAGCTGCTATATATTTAGAAGCAATTTATGAGTTAGGGAAATAAGATGAGATTAAGAATAATTAAAGAAGCTGATTCTAAATTATTAGAGTATAAACCAATATATGTTGAAGAACCAAACAATTATAAGGGTAAGTGGCATGAGTTATTTAAGAATTCTAATAGAATTTATTTAGAAATTGGCATGGGTAAAGGTCAGTTTTTAATTGAGCAGGCTAGTAAAAACCCGCAAATAAATTTTATAGGCATAGAAGTATCTGCCACAGTTGCTCTAAGAGCTGCTAAAAAAATAAAAAAAGCGAAACTTGAAAATATTCATATTATGAATATTGATGCCATAGAAATAGCTGAATGTTTTGAGAATGCTGAAGTTGGGAAGATTTATCTAAATTTTTCTGATCCTTGGCCTAAAAATAGACATGATAAGAGAAGATTAACATATTATAAATTTTTAGAGAAATATGATTTAGTATTAGACAAAGATGGTCAAATTGAGTTTAAAACTGATAATTATAAATTATTTTTATTTAGTGTTATTTCGTTTAATAATTACGGTTTAAAGTTTTTGGATTTAAGTTTCGATTTGCATAATGATTTTGATGATGTTATTACAACTGAATATGAAGATAAATTTATCTCAATGAAAAAACCAATATATTATATAAAAGCGAGGAAGAATAATGAAGACAAGAAATAGAATGAAAGAATATGAAAATTTAACAAATCTAAATGGAATATCTGGATTTGAAAAAAACGTTAGAGATTATGTAAAAAAAGAACTAGAAAAAACTGCAGATGAAATTTTAAGAGATCGACTTGGTAGTATTTTTGGAGTAAAAAAAGGTCCTGAAGGTAGCCCGGTAATTATGATTGCTGGTCATATGGATGAAGTTGGGGCGATGGTTGTAGGAATTACAGATACTGGAATGTTAAAACTGCAAGCTATTGGTGGTTTAAAACCAGAAGTTATGGTTTCTCAAAATGTAAATGTAGTTTTAAACGAAAAGGTTATTAAAGGAGTTGTCACTTCTATTCCTCCGCATCTTTCAAAAGGAGATGATTCTCCAACAAAATTTGATGATTTATTAGTTGATATTGGTGCTGATAATAAAGAACATGCTGAAGAGATGGGAATTAGAATTGGACTACAAGTTGTTCCAGTAAATAATTATTATGTTACTGAAGACGGTAAGAAAATAGTTTCTAAGGCTTGGGATGATCGATTTGGTTGTGGAATGGCTTTAGAGGTTTTTAAAGAATTAGAAAATATAGATCATCCAAATACTGTTATTTGTGGATGTACAGTTCAAGAAGAAGTTGGTTTACGTGGAGCTGCAACATCGACACAAATGATTGAACCTGATTTATTTTTAGCTGTAGATGTTTCTCCAGTTTCAGATTATACAGGAAAACCTGGTGGATTTGGCAAACTTGGAGCAGGATTTTTAATGAGATTTTATGATCCAGGTTGTATTATGAATCCAGAATTAAAAAAATATTTTGAAAAAATCGCTACTGAAAATAAAATTGATTTTCAAATGTTTTTATCACACGGTGGAACAGATGCTGCTAGAGCTCAATATGCTGGTAAAGGTGTTTTTTCTACAACAATTGGGCTTCCAGGAAGATATATACATTCAACAACAACGATGATTCATGTTGACGATGTTGAAGCTGTTAAAGCAATGTTGATTGCAATTATTAAAGACTTTGATAGTGAAAAATTACAGCAACTTATAAATGCGTAAAAAAATATATATTGCATCAATTAATCCAACAAAAGTTAATGCTGTTCAAACTGTCTTTGCTAATGATGAGGTTAAATCCTTAAAAATTAAAACAGAAGTTAACGGTCAACCGTTAAATGATTTAGAAACTATAAAAGGCGCTTACTTAAGAGCAACCAAATTACCAATGGATAGTATTAGAATAGGACTTGAAGCAGGTGTTAAAGTTATTGGTGAAAAAGTTTTTTTGATTAATTGGGGTATTTTAATTGATGAAAATAATAAAGTTTATCTTGCGGGCGGAACAATAATTCCTTTACCGTCTAATTTTAAACAAGATTTATATGAAAATAATATTGAACTTGCAGATATAATGGATAATTTTTTGGAAGAAGAAGATATTAGAAGTAAACAAGGTGCTATTGGTGTCTTTACAAATGATATGGTAAAAAGAGAAGATATCTTTATTCATATAGTGAAATTATTATATGGAGAATATTTAGCAAATAATTATGTTGATATTAATGATATTCTTACAGAAAGGTGAAGATAATGAGAGGTTTTATATTGCTTGCAAATGGCTTTGAAGAAAGCGAAGTTGTTGTAACTATTGATATATTAAGAAGAGCAAAAATAATTATAGATATGGTTAGTGTTACCAATGAATTGCAATTAGTTTCTACTCATGAGGTTAAATTAATTGCAGATAAAAGATTAATTGATATAAAACCAACCGAGTATGATTTTTTAGTTATACCAGGTGGATTAAAATCTGTTCTTACTCTTCACAATCGTTCAGATATTAGCGAAATAATTTTAGATTTTTTTGAAAAAAATAAATTAATAGCAAGTATTTGTGCAGGTCCTTCTTTAGTAAGTAAACTTGGAATATTTAAAGGACATAAATTTACTTGTTTTCCCGGATTTGAAAAATATCATGAAGATGGTATATATCTTCCTTCAGAAGATTTAATTGTTGATGGTAATTTTATTACCGCAAGATCTATGGCAAATGTTTATTCTTTTGCTTTAGCTATTGTTGGAAATATTCTTGGAAAAGAAGAAGAAAATAAAATTCGCAAATTAATTGCGGGAAAAGTTTAATTAATATAAAGGATTATAAATATGGATAAAAATGGTAAAAATGTTAATAATGATGGTAAAAAAACTTTTCTTGATAAATTAATAGATGAACCTTCTGAAAGTAGAATTCCTATAATAATCTCTAAAGAAGAAAAAGCTGAAATTAAGAAAACTAAAAAGAAGGAAAAGATAAGATTAAAAGAAGAACAGAAAATATACAAACAAAGATTAAAAAAAGGCTATATTGTTAAAGAAGAAGATATAGTGAGATACAATGATGTTGATGTTTTAGAAGGTTTAAGTTCTGAAATTGTTGAACAAAGAATTAAAGATGGTCTTTCTAATTCTAGTGATAAAGCAAAAGGTAAAAGTATCTCACAAATTATTTTTTCTAATATTTTCACTTTCTTTAATTTGTTATTTTTAACAATAGCGATTATTTTAATAGTTATTGGAGAGTTTAAAAATCTAATCTTTTTACTTACAGTTGTAGCTAATTTATTAGTAGGAATTTTCCAAGAAATAAAGGCAAAAAAGCAAATTGACAAACTGTCTTTATTATCTGTACCTACTAGTATAGTTATTAGAGATGGGGAAAAAATAGAAATTCCTATTGAAGAAGTTGTACTTGATGATATTACTTTTTTCACATCAGGAAAACAAATTAGTACAGATTGTATTGTTTTAGAAGGTAATGTGGAAGTTAATGAATCACTATTAACTGGGGAATCTGAAGCGATAGCTAAACCGAAAGGATCAATTTTATATTCAGGAAGTTTTATTGTAAGTGGTTCTTGTATAGCTAGAGTAGATAAAGTTGGTGCAAATAGCTATATTGAAAAGTTAGCAAGAGATGCTAAAAAATATAAAAAACCTAAATCTGAATTATTAAGAACGTTAAATGGAATTTTAAAAATAATTTCTATTATAATTATTCCATTAGGATTGATGACATGGTATTTTTCTTTTAATAAAACTTTGTCTTTCACAGAAATTTTTAAACCAGAAAATGTTGATATCTTACGAAGTGCAGTTGTTTCAGCAACTGGTAGTATGATAGCGATGATTCCAGCAGGGTTGTTTTTATTAACTGCTGTAGCTTTAGCTGTGAGTGTTGTTAGACTAGCAAAGAAAAATACTTTAGTGCAAGAATTATATTGTATTGAAATGTTAGCTAGAGTTGATATTTTATGTTTAGATAAAACTGGCACTATTACCGACGGGACTATGAAAGTTGTAGATTCTGTAGAAATTAATAATACTACTGACTACACTGTTAGAGAAATCGTTGGGTCTATGATGAATGCATTTGATGAAAGCAATCCTACAGGGGATGCTTTAATTAATTTCTTTGATAAAAATTCAGTTTTAACTCCACTTTCAACAATTTCATTTTCTTCACAAAGAAAATATAGTGCTGTAATATTTGAAAATGAGGGAACATTTGTTTTAGGAGCTCCTGAGTTTGTGTTAGATAGTCAATATCAAAAAGTGCAGCATAGAGTTGAGAGGTTTTCAGCACAAGGAAGTAGGGTTTTAGCACTAGCAAAAGTTTCTGGGAAAATTGACCCAAAGGAAAAACCAAAGAATGCTAAAGTAATTGCGTTAATTGCTATTCAAGATCATATCCGAGATGATGCTTCAGAAACTATTGCTTATTTTAAAAATAATGGTGTTGAAGTTAAAGTAATAAGTGGTGATAATCCTATTACTGTTTCAGAAATAGCATCGCGCGCGGGTGTTACTGGAGCAAATCGCTTTATTAGTTTAGATGGAATGAGTGATGAAAATGTTCGCTCAGTTGCTTTTGACTATAATGTTTTTGGGCGTGTTAGTCCGGAACAAAAAAAGATATTAGTCCAAACATATAAAGAATATAAAAAGACTGTAGCAATGACTGGTGATGGAGTTAATGATATTTTAGCTTTAAAAGAGGCTGATTGTAGTATTGCAATGGCCTCAGGAAGTGAAGCTACAAGATATATAGCCCATTTAGTTTTGATGGATTCAAATTTTGCTTCAATGCCGAAAGTAGTTGCTGAAGGTAGAAGAGTAATTAATAATATTGAAAGAACTTCAACATTGTTTTTAGTTAAAACTCTATTTGCTATCTTATTAACAATATTTTATCTTGCCCTACCAACGCATAATTATCCATTTGCACCAAATCAAATGTTTATAATTGAGTTTTGTGTGATAGGAATACCATCTTTCTTTTTAGCATTACAACCTAATACTGAAAAAGTGACAGGTAAATTTTTGAGTAATGTTGTAAGAAGTATTTTACCAGGTGCTTTTACGGTTTTAATTAGTCACTTGATTATTTATTTTTTAGGGTATTCTGGTTTGTTTAAATATTTTATGGCTCCGGTTGACGGATATGATCCATATACTACTGTAACTTTATATATAACAATACTTGTAATGTTTTATGTATTATATGAAGTATCTAAACCATTAAATTTACTTACAGGTTCTGTAATTACTTTTATGGGCGTTTTAGCTGTTTCTTTTGTAGCTTTCTTTAATGATAGTTATTTTATGGGTTTTGTTGGCAAGTTTGGTTTTGAGAAATTAAATATAACAGAATGGTTACTTGTAATTATATTTTTATTTGCCATCCCTTGGATGATGAGATTAATTAAAGATTTGTTTAAAATATTAAGATTTGTACCTGAAAAAGAGAGTTTATAAACTCTCTTTTTCTAGTTTTATAAATCT
>DUUA01000059.1 GCA_012841765.1 Acholeplasmataceae bacterium | reverse complement strand
TTAATTTTAATATTGCTTTTAAAGATTTTAAGAAACTTAATACTATCATCTATATCATTGCTAAAACTTACATTTTTAATAACCGATTTCCCTTCTGAAAGAGCAGACGCAAAAATATAACGATGAATCAAACTTTTTGAACTAGGAACAATAATTTTGCTTTTGTTTCTAGAATGGCTAATTCTAATCATTTCCTAACTTCTTATTTAGAGCTCTAGCTACTAACTTACCTTTTACCATTGTTTTTTTAAAATTTTCTATTGTCAGAGATTGTCCACCATCACTTAATGCATGTTCAGGATCATGGTGCACTTCAATTATTAAACCATCAGCACCACTTGCTATTCCAGCAAGTGACATTGGTTCAATTAAACTCCATTTGCCTGTCCCGTGAGACGGATCAACTATAATAGGCAGAGAAGAAATTTCATGAATCAAAGGCACAACAGATAAATCTAAAGTATTTCTTGTAGCATTTTCAAAAGTTCTTATTCCTCTTTCACATAAAATAACTTTTGAATTACCTTCATTCATAATATATTCAGCAGCAAGTAGCCACTCTTCAACTGTTGCGGCAAACCCTCTTTTTAAAAGTATTGGTTTATTAATCTTTCCAACAGCTCTTAATAATTCATAATTTTGCATATTTCTCGAGCCTATTTGAATGACATCAACATATTTCATAAATAAATCAAGATTATCTGCAGTTGTTAATTCTGAAACAACTGGTAAGTTATATTTTTTACCAGCTTCACTTAATAACTTTATTCCCTCTTCTTCTAACCCTCTAAAAGAATATGGTGAAGTTCTAGGTTTATATGCGCCACCTCTTAGCATATCAGCTCCTAGTTCTTTAACTTTTCCAGCAATTAAAAATATTTGTTCTCTACTTTCAACAGCACAAGGGCCAGCAATCATAACAACTTTGTCTTTTCTACCTATTTCAACATCGCCAACTTTAATAATAACATCTTCAGGTTGTATTAAACGACTAACTTTTCTAAATGGAGATGTGAGTGAAGTCACTTTTTCTATAAAAGGATAAGCCATTAACCTTTTCTTATCTAATTTTGAAGTGCTTCCAGATAAATATAAGTTAAGGTTATCACCAGGTAAATATATAAAAGAAATATTTTCTTTTTCTAAATCATTCTTTAATATTATTAAGTCTTCATCTTTTACTATGTTTTTTAAAGTAATAATCATCTTGCACCTCCTTTATTCATATGAAGAAATTGTATTATAAACAACAGCTATTGACTTTTCAAGTCGATAATTATTGCTAATAATAAGATCTGCATGTTTAAGATATAAATTATATCTTTCTTTTTTAATTTTTAATAAATCACTAGCATTTTTAATTAAAGGTCTTTTCCCAGGTCTTAAAATAACTTTATCATGGTCTCTATTAAGAAAAACTATTAAGCCGTTTGCTTTTAAAAGGTTCATTGAATCCTCGTTTAAGACTGCTCCACCACCTGTATCAATAACTTGTCCTGTTTTACTTGCATATTCTTTAATTAAACTTACTTCTCTTTTACGAAAATATTCTTCACCCTTAGTTTCGAAGATTTTACTTATCGTCATTTTTTCTTCTGCTGCGATAGTTTTATCAATAGAAACTAATTTTTTATTAATTCTTTTTGCAATATATTTACCAACAGTGGTCTTTCCTGATGCTGGTAAGCCAATAAAAACTATATTTCTTAAATCCTCTTTAAAATCCTTATAAATTCCAAAAACAACATTATTATCTAGCTGATTATTTTGAAATAATTCTGAAGATTTTTGAGCTTGAAAAACAAGCATCATCAAACCATTAATATAATTTACTCCTTTATCTTTTGCATCAAGCAATAACTTAGTTCTTAAAGGATTATAAATAAGATCAATTACAACTTCTAGATTCACAAATGAATTAATATTAATGACGCTATTTCTAAAATCAGGGCTTACTCCTACTGGAGTCGTATTAATAATAATATCTGGTTGTAAATCATCAGGTATTTCATCATAAACAACGTCACCTTTTAAAGGATCTCTAGAAGCAATTATAATATTGTTAACATGCAAATCAGCTAAAACTGCTTTAACAGTTCTTGATGTTGCCCCAGTTCCCAAAATAAGACAATTTTTATTATAAACAGCGACTTTATTTCTTTGTAATAAAGTTTTAAAGCCATAATAATCAGTATTATATCCTAATAATTTGCCATTATTATTAATAATTGTATTACAAGAATTAGTTTTTTTCACTTCATCACTTAAATAATCAAGATGTTTAATTACTAATTCTTTATAAGGAATAGTAACATTTATTCCTTTAAAATTTCTTTCATGCATAAACTTAGTAAAATTAGTTTCTGTAATGTCAAATAACTGATATTCATATTTCCCCATCTTGCTATGAACATAAGGTGAATAAGAATAATTAATATTTTTACCCAATAAGCCAATCACTTTTTATCCATCCAATCTTGTCCGTAAATTTCCATATACAAATCAACTAACCCAAAAGCTAAAATACTATTAATAATAGGAAGAACTCTCGGGACAATACAAGGATCATGGCGTCCTTTTAAATTTAAAATTTTTTCATCTAAATTTTCAAGATTAATGGTTTTAATTGGTTTTCCAATTGAAGCTGGTGGTTTAACGCCAGTATTAATTAAAATAGGCATTCCATTACTTAAGCCGCCATTTATTCCCCCCATATAATTGTTCTTTGCTTTGACTTTATCATCAAAATATAAACTGTCTTGAATTTCGCTTCCATATTTTTTTGTAAGATTAAAACCATCACCAAAGCTAACAGCTTTTACTGCTGGAATAGAAAATAACAAATGACTAAAGATTGATTCAATACTATTAAAGAAAGGTTCACCAATGCCGACATCAACTCCTAAAATAGCAGTTTCCACAATTCCACCAACAGAATCTTGATTATCTCTTGCTTCATTAATTACTTTAATCATCTCTTCTTTAGTATTCTCAGAATAAACTAATAAATCACCTTTTACAAAATTTTGATATTGACTTACATGTAATTCGTTCATTGATATATCACTAACTTTATGTATTGATTTAATATGACTAATGATTTCAATATTTTTATTATTTAATATTTGTTCACAAATAGCTCCTAAAATAACAATTAATACAGTAATTCTTCCACTAAAATGACCACTTCCTCGATAATCTTCAAATCCTTGATATTTTATGTGAGCAGGATAATCAACATGATTACTTCTTGGTGTTAATTTATTTTTTTCATATTCACTAGAATCAACATCTTCATTATACACAAGAAAAGTAAGTGGCGCACCAGTAGTATAACCATTAAAATAACCACTAATTATTTCATAAGCATCTTTTTCTTTTCTTTTAGTTCCAAGCTCATTTGGACGCCTTTTTGCTAGATTTTTATTAATAAAATCAAGATCTAACTGAATCCCAGCTTTCATTCCATTAATAGTCAATCCCATAATTTTATTATGGGATTCACCAAATATTGAAACTATTAAGTTTTTACCAAATATTGATGCCATTTTTTAATCACTTTCCTAAAAGATTTACTAATTCTTCTACAGTTACTTGTTTAATAGAAAATTTATTCATATCTTCTAAAAAGACAGCTTCAATTTTTCCATTTATAGCCTTCTTATCGTTTTCAAGATAAGTTAAAAGTTTATCTTTGTCAACATTTGCAATATGAGTATCAACATCAAGTCCCATTCTAACGATAATATTTTTAACTTCTTGCCTTAATTCTTTGTTTTCAATCATGTAAACTAAACCAATCGCAATTGCTTCACCGTGATATAAACTATCAAGCTGATAAGCACTTTCAATACCATGTCCAAGAGTATGTCCGAAGTTTAAAATATGTCTAATTCCAAAATCATTTTCATCTTCTTCAACAATTCTTTTTTTAGCAAGCACTGATCTTTCAATAACTTCTAATATATTTTTTGAATACGTTCCTTCTTCAAAAAACTGAAATAATTTCTTATCAAGTAGCAATCCCATTTTTAGAGCTTCAAACATGCCATTGATATAATGTCGCCTTGGAAGACTGTCTAAAACCTCAGGATCAATCAAAACTAAATCCGGAGAGTAAAATGAACCGATGACGTTCTTTATATTCTTGAAATTCAGGGCATTTTTGCTCCCTACTGCACTATCTATCATTGACATTGTAGTTGTTGGGACCAAAACTAACTTACAGCCTCGCTTAAATACAGACGCCGTAAATCCACTTAGGTCACCAATCACTCCTCCACCTAAAGCAATGATTGTATCATTTCGATTAAATTTGTTTTCAACAAGAAAACTTATTATATCAGTAAAAGTGCTAATTGATTTGCTACCTTCTCCTGCTTTAATTTCCATAGTAAAGATTGTTGAAAACTGTCTTTTGATATTGGCTAACTTTACCTTATCGATGTTTTCATCATAAATAATTAAAGTCTTACTAAGAACATTTAAGTAATCTCTTAAATGACCTAAAATACCTTTTTCAAAAATGATGCTATATTTTTTATTTTTAGAATTTACTACTATTTCCATATGATTTCTCCTTATAGTATTATTATTATACTAATATTT
>DUUA01000058.1 GCA_012841765.1 Acholeplasmataceae bacterium | reverse complement strand
ATTATATAACAAAAACGCCCTATAATTGATCACAACGATTAATTATAGGTGCTTTTGTTTTTTTACTAAAAAATAAATTGTAAGTAATATTTGAATTGGTATACCCAATAAGAAAATTAACCATAGCTTTGTTTTTGCAAGCGATAAATAAATACTCAAGGGAATTAACCAGGCCAACAAACTAAGTGCAATAAATTGTAATAACTTATTTTTCCAAATAATAAAAAATATCGTAAGAATTACAACCGATACTGGTAATGCATAAATAAATACTAACCATGGTTTAAATGTTGAAACATCTTTTATTTCTAAAATAATAAAAATAAGTGTTGCAATTAACCAAGGGATTATTGCTAAAAAAATAGCTTTTAAATATCTTAGTTTAATAAGTGATTTTTTCACTTTAACTTTTTGGCTACTAATTAAATCATTTACTGTAATGCCAAAGATACTAGCAATCTTACTAAGTACTATTACATCAGGAATACCTTCGCCTCTTTCCCACTTTGAAACAGACTTATTAGAATAGCCTAATTTTTCAGATAACTCAACTTGTGTTAGACCAATTTTTGCTCGGTAATATATTAAATTTTCTTGAATATTATTCATAATTTCTTTTGTTTTTTCCATATATCAATTTTATCATATTTTCTATGTAAATAGCAATTCCACTTACAGTAGAACTACTACTTAGATTAGTAGAAAGATATTTTCTCAAATAGACTTAAACATTAATAAAAGCCTTTATAATGATATTAACAAACTAGAAAGGGAGTATCAAAATGAACAAATTAGCAAAAAAAATAAGAACTATAACAATATCACCGGCTATAGCATTCTTACTAATACTATTTATCTTTATCTTTAAAAATAGTTTTTTAGCAAACACGTATAGTTATATCATCGCTTTAACAACATTAATTATTTTACCTATTATTGCATATCCTATCCAAAAAAAATTTAATATTATTAAAAATCCTGATCAAAGATATGCTGAAAGAAATCTCGCTATTATATTTTCAGTTATTGGTTATTTAATTGGATTTATACTATCCTTAATTTTAAAAACACCAATCACTGAAAAAGTATTATATTCAACTTACTTATTATCAGCAATTCTAATATTTGTCTTCTCGTTTATCTTCAAAATAAACGCAAGTGGTCATATGGCAGGTATTGCAGGGCCAATTGCTGTAGTAATTTATTATTTTAGTAATTATTATTTATTATTATGTTTATTATTAATACCCATAATTTGGTCAAGTTTAAAATTGAAAAGACATAGTCATCAAGAATTAGTTTTAGGTACATTTATACCAATTATCGCTTTAATAATATCAATTCTTATTTTTTAAAGTTTTATATAAATATAAAAATAGGTAAAACAAATTTCTTGTTTTACCTAATTATTTATATTTATGGCGAGAGCACAAGGATTCGAACCCTGACTAGCGGTTTTGGAGACCGATGTGCTACCGTTGACACCATGCTCTCGTTTCAACAAAATATATTATAACACAATACTTTTTAACCTGCAATAAGTAGTTGGTGTAAATTATAGAACCCATCAAACAATGGGTTCTATAATTTTTATTTTATTCATCAGTAAATATTGTTTTTTTCTGATCTGCTTCTTTAATTATTCTATCAATATTTTTCGCTTTTTTATTCTTGAAATATTTAATTGTTGGATTTAAGAAGAATAATAGGTATGTAATAATAATCGCAATTATTAAGAAAATTGAAACATATTTAACTACAATACTATTATATGAATTTAATTTACTTAAGTCAGATATACCTATTGTAATATCTGGATTATCTTCATCATATAAATATTCAACATCGAAACGTTCTATTGTTCCGTTAAATAACTTTGAAGTTAAGGTATTTGTAAGTTCAACTGTTTCATTATTATGATCTGTTGTTATAACGGTATCTTTTATTAGTTCTTCATGAACTAAATATTTTTCTTCAACTGTATCATTAGACTTGAAAACTGCAAAAATAGTTCTTTTTGGTTCATTTTCATATAGAGTTGAGTCAATTAATTCGAATTTAACTTCTTCTAATTTACCCGTAATTCCTTCATTTACTTTAAATGATTTTCCTTCTTCACCATTTTCTACAACTTGAATTTCCATTGGAATTGCAACATCCATTGCATATGGCGATGGTAGCGGCATAATATTTCCGTCTAAGTTATAGTCTTGTTGATATAACCCATTTTCAAATTGCATACTAACTCTAATTCTAACTAAATTATTATTTTTATCAAATTCTTCTTCATTTAATGGTGGTTCATTAATATCTAAGTTATGTAGAATAAAAACTAAAACATTAGCACTACCATCTTTAACTGCTACTTGAGTATGATAAATTGAAAACTCAAAGCCAAATCTTAAATCATTTGATACTGCATTATACAGTGGTTGTTCAACATAACGATATCGTTCTGCAGCAACATTGTATTCTGGTAAATATGAATCCATATTGTTTTCATCAAAATGTGTTTGTGCATTTTCTTCTAAGTATGTTAATCTTTTATTAGCAAACCCTTCATTTAAAACCATGATACCAACAATAACTACTATAAATGCATATAAAATTCTTAAGAACCATTTTAACATTTCTTCACTTCCTTCTTTTTACTTATTATATAATACTTTAATTATTTCAAATTAACAACTAAAGTAAGAAAAATTACATAATTTACTTTACAAATTTAAAATATGGTGTATAATATTAATTGCTGCTATAATATGGCGGTCGTGGCGAAGTGGTTAACGCATCGGCTTGTGGCGCCGACACTCGCGGGTTCGATTCCCGTCGGCCGCCCCATTAATATTATAGAAGTAAACAGGCCCGTAGCCAAGTGGTAAGGCAACGGACTTTGACTCCGTCATCTCTGGTTCAAATCCAGGCGGGCCTGCCATCTGTATATAAATAAGGGACTGTAAAGAAATGAAGTAAATATAAACTTCGTGGACTTACAAGTCCTTTTTTCTTTAGTAATTTGAATTATTGTGGATAAAAATAAAAAAACACCTATTTTTAGGCATAATTAAAAAGATAATTATAAAATATTGAGTTATCCACAGATTAATTATTGAATGTTTCTATATT
>DUUA01000057.1 GCA_012841765.1 Acholeplasmataceae bacterium | reverse complement strand
CAAGATTGTTTGCGAAGGCTCTAAATTGTGCAGAAGCACCAACTAACGAGCCGTGTTTAGTTTGTAAATCTTGTAAAGAAGTTTTAGCTGGAAGCCATCCCGATGTTATCGAAATTGATGCTGCTAGTAATAATGGAGTAGATCAAATTAGAGAAATTAGAGACAAGGTTAAGTATTTACCAAGTGGTGGAAAATATAGAGTCTATATAATTGATGAGGTTCATATGCTAAGTAGTGGGGCTTTTAATGCTTTACTGAAAGTTTTAGAAGAGCCTCCAAAACATGTTGTTTTCATTTTAGCAACTACAGAACCGCATAAAGTATTACCTACTATCTTATCAAGATGCCAGTGCTTTGATTTTAAACCATTAAGTGTTAATGAAATTGGTGAAAAAATTAGAGAAGTTTGTCTGGAAGAAAAATTTGAAATTACAGATGAAGCTGTTGTTGCTATTGGGGAAAGTGCTGAAGGTGGATTAAGAGACGCATTAAGTTATTTAGATCAAGCTATCTCTTTAGCTGATAACGAGATTAATATTGATGTAGTGAATGATGTTACTGGGAATTTAAGTTATGATAAAATTATTGAAATTTGTGAATATTGCGAGAATAAACAAACAGAAGATGCTTTAAAATCTATCAGTGAACTTGTAAATATGGGTAAAGAGATTTCTAAGGTAGTTATTTCTTTAGTTTCATTTTATAGAGATGCTTTGCTTTACAAGACATTTGATACTTCTAATAATTCTAAATATATATTTAGAAAAGAAAATTTTCAAAAATTGGCTTCTTTAATATCAGAAGAAAAAATATATTATTATGTTGATATTTTAAATGATGTCCAATCTAAAATTAAATATTCATTAACACCACAAGTTTTTTTAGAAATTGGTATAATCAAGATGATTAATGTTGGTAGTGGAGATTTAGATTTTATAAAAAGGATTAGTAATATTGAAAGTAAACTAGAAAATATGCCAAAAGAGCAAGAGGGCTCTTCAATGGCTGATGATAGCAAAATTAAAAATTTAGAAATGAATTTTGCTAAAATGACTTCAGAATTAAGTAAACTTGAATTATTTAAATTGAGTGAAAAAGTTTCTTTTATTGAGAAAAAGATATTAAATGGAACTGATAATTTAGAAACAAGTAATTATTTAGATAATTTAAAGAAGATTGAAAAAGAAATTAGTAGTTTAAAAGAATCTAGTAAAACTACTAATAATTCTTATTTAGATACTAGGCTAGCTATTATTGAAGAAAAACTTAATGATTTAGCTAAAGACAGTAATACTGAAGTTGATAATAGTAAAAGAAAAACTATATTTGATGAAGAAGATGTAACTAAAAGAATTGATGATATTTCAAAAGAAATGGAAACAATTAATAAAAATAGTTACCATATAATTGAAGAAAGATTATCTAGTTTAGAAAAAGATATATTAAAAGATGAAACAGATAAAAAAATCAATCAAGCTATTAAACCTATCTATGATTTAATTAAGCAACTTGATGAAACAAATAGTGATATTGTGGTAGATGAAAAAGAAGAGAATTTTGATATTTTAGAAATTAAAGAAAAGATTGAAAATATTGAAGAAAAACTATATCGTTTAATTTCTGGTTCTCTTGCTAGTGTTTCTACGCCAATAAAGAAAACAAAAAAAGAAGTAAACTCTGGTCAAGTTTTCCTTGTTGGTGATGAAGTTATGAGAGTTGCGATGTTAGATAAAAAAGAAAAAGAAAACTTTGACTTTGCGGATATTCAAAAAGAAGTCCCTATTGAGGAAAATTTAGATATATCAGATGATGATTCTTTAGAGATAAATGAGGAAAAGCAAGATGAAATTAAAGAAGAAATTGTCGAAATTAATTTTGAAGAAAAACCAATAGATATTAATGAAGAACTTAATGCAAAAATTTTACGAATGTTTGGAAGAGATTCAGCCAAAGATAAAGTTAAAAAAGTAGAAGTAGAAAAACCAAAACCAGTACAAGAAGAGGAGATATTGGTTTTTGAAAATGAAAATGAAAAAGTTGTTAAAAAAAGAAATTCAGAAGTAGTTATTAGAACCAAACAAAAAGAAGAAGTACATGAAGAAAGTAATTTATTTCAAAAAGAGTTTCAAATTGAGGCAGAAGAATCTTTAAAGAAGGAAGCAAAAATACAAGTTGAAGAAGCAAATGATGTTAAAGAAAAAGAAATTAACGCAGCTAAAGAAGAAGAATTAAGACAAAATGATAAAGAAAAGTTAAAAAAGGCCTATGCTAATTATTCATCAGAAGTAATTTTAAAAATAATGAATGACGCTTTAAGCCCAGAAGCTAAAAATGATAAATCACGTATTATTAAATTGTGGGGTTCTCTTCATGATGCTGTTTCTTCCAATGATTTACAAATTGCTAATATTTTAAGTAGAGGAAAAATTAGTGCTGTTGGCATTAACGAATTTATAATAGTTTATGATGATGCTGTTATTTGTAATCAGGTTATGGCAGAAGAGTTTAAAAAGAGATCTTTAAAAGTTTTATATGATATTTTAGGAGATTCATATAATTATATGGCTTTACCTGAAAAAGACTTTGCTGAAAAGAGATCTGAATACGCAGGCTACTATCAAATGGGGACTAAACCAAAAAAATTAAGTGAAATAACTAATCCTGATTTAAAAATTATTGTTCGTAAAGAAGAATATAATCCAAAAGAAGATATGTTAAATATGGCAAAAAGAGAATTTGGAGAAGAAATTGTAAAAATGGAGGAAGACTAAAATGAATCAACAAGCAATGCTAAAAAAAATAAAAAAAATGCAAGATGAAATGGTTGCTACGCAACAAGAAATTAACGATACTGTTTTCTATGCTAACGCCGGAGGTGTTGTCAGTGTAGAAATGTATGGTACAAAAGAATTAAAAAAAGTGAATGTCTCTGAAGATTTTGAAGCTGAAGGAAAAGATGATTACGAAATGCTAGGAGATATGATTGTTGCAGCATGTAATCAAGCAGTTAAAGAGATTGAATTAGTTACTGAAGAAAAGATGAGTAAGTATCAAAGTATGCTCGGAGGATTTGGGTTTTAATTGCGATGAAATATCCGAATTCTTTACAAGCTTTAATTGATAGTTTTCAACGGTATCCTGGTATTGGCCCAAAAACAGCAGAGAGGTTAGCTTTCTTTACAGTAATGAAGATGAGCAAAGAGGAAGTAAAAAAACTTGCTTTAAATTTAAATGACGTTATAGAAAAAATTGCACCTTGTAAGCGTTGTGGTAATTTAACGGATACAGATATTTGCCACATATGTGCTGATGATTCTAGAGACAATACTATATTGATTGTTGAAGGAACAAAAGATTTAATGGTTTTCGAAAAAACAAATCAATATAATGGTAAGTATTTTGTTCTAAATGGCGTTATTTCTCCCCTTAATGGAATTAGCCCTGATGAACTTGATTTTGACAAATTATTAAAAAGAATTGAAAATGAAAAAATAGTAGAAATTATTGTTGCAACAAGTGCAACAATTGAAGGTGAAATGACTGCCCTATATATTAAAAATATTATTAAAGATATAAATGTAAATATTTATAGAATTGGTTATGGTCTTCCAGCTGGTGCAGATATTGAATATGCAGATGAAATTACTTTAATAAAAGCACTTGAAGGAAAGAAGAAAATGTAGTATAATATATAATAGTGTAGGAGTTACCAATTATGAATTTTATAGAGGTATTTTTCTTAATGACAAATAACAAATTAAAACAACAAGAGGTAAAAATTTCACAAAAGCAGAATATTACTGGCTTTTATAGCATTGATTATTTAAGCTTTAATAACACTAAAACCACTTTGTGGTTTTTTGAACAAGCAAAGACTCTAATATAAGGGTCTTTTTTATTCATTTTGGTCAAATTTGTTTAATATAGTTCAGGAGGAATTAGTATTTAAGCAAAAAAAATATAAAATTCAAAGGAGTATATGATGAAAGAGTTTTTTAAAAAGTTTAAAAAGAAAAACGAAGTATCTGAAGATAATGATGCTCTCGAAGAAACATTGACTAATGCTACCCCTGAACAAAAAGAGGTAGTTTCAGTAGAGGCGCCAATTGTCCATGAAAGCATTGAAGTTAGATTAGATAATCTAACAAAGGAATTTGTTCAAAAATCTAAAGCAATTACAGTTGCAGTTAAAGATTTTTCTGTAACAATTCCTGCTGGAAAATTAATTGGCTTATTAGGACCTTCTGGATGTGGGAAATCAACAACTTTATATATGGTTGCTGGTTTACATAAACCCAATGCAGGTAAAATTTATTTTGGTGGAGAAGATGTAACAACTCTACCTCCTGAAAAAAGAGGAATTGGTTTAGTGTTTCAAAATTATGCATTATATCCGCATATGACAGTTAGACAAAATATTATGTTCCCTCTTGAAAATATGAAAGTTCCGAAAGAAGATGCTTTAAAAAGAGCACAGTACATGGCTGAACTTGTTCATATTGGTGATTTGATGGATCGTAAGCCAAATCAATTATCAGGTGGGCAACAGCAACGTGTTGCTATTGCTAGAGCTTTAGTAAAAATGCCAAGAGTTTTATTACTAGATGAACCTTTATCAAATCTTGATGCTAGACTTCGTTTGCAAACAAGAGAAGAGATTAAACGTATTCAAAGAGAAACTGGGATTACAACAATTTTCGTAACTCATGACCAAGAAGAAGCTATGAGTATTTCTGATGAAATTGTTGTTATGAACTTAGGATTGAAACAACAAATGGATCATCCACAAACTGTATATGATGAGCCAATTAATGAGTTTGTTGCTAAGTTCTTAGGCAATCCACCTATTAATATTCTTGATGGGATAGTTAAAAACAAAAAATTGTTTATGAATGATATTCATATTGAAGACGTTAATCTTGATGATCAAGATGTTCATATAGGATTAAGACCAGAATTCTTTGTTATGGATCCTAAAGGATTAATAGAAGCAGAAATTGAAATAGTAGAGCATATTGGTCGTGACACAATGCTTATTTGTAGATTAGAGGAATTAGATGTAACCTTTAGATCTATTATTCCAGCATCTAGAGGACTGAAGATAGGCCAAAAGATTCATTTCAGTTATTCTAAGTTCTTTGTTTTTAATAAAGAAACAGGGGAACGTTTAATCTAATGCTAGAATACAAGAAGGATGGTTGGAAAGCGGCGATAGCT
>DUUA01000056.1 GCA_012841765.1 Acholeplasmataceae bacterium | reverse complement strand
AATATCGTAAATAATTGGCTTTATATAGGTTTTAACACTACTACAAATATTTATAGAATTAATCCAGTTACAAAAAAAATTGAATCACTAAATAGCTAGATTTAAATAAATTATATAACTATTATATTAAAAAGTATCGTATAAAAAATACGATACTTTTTTTTGCTAATTATTTCTTTAAAGAAAATAATTATTTCTCTTTACAATAAATATATTTAGTGTATACTTGATAGTTAGTACTAACATACAGGAGGCAGTATATGAAAAAATTGACATCGTTAATTATTAAATATCCAGTTAAAATATTATTAGTTACACTGGTTATATTAATAGTGTTAGCAATTGGTATTACTAAAATAAAATTAAAAACAGGAAATGATACATTAATTTCAGCAAATAGTGATATTTATAAAAATAATGAAGCGTATCAAAATGAATTTGGAAAAGATCCTATTATTTTAATTTTTGATGAGGATGAAAGATTTGAGCCTGCAACTTTAAAATTTATGAATAAGTTACAAGGTGATATAGAAAATTTAGAGGGAATATTTGCAATTAATAGTCCAGTTACTGTAATGAAACAAATAGGTAAAAAGATGTATACAGAAACAGAGGCAGGTTTAACAACGATGGCAGAAGGTTTATCAACTATTTCGAATCAATTAAGAATGTTAGGAGAACAACTTGTTTCTACAAGTAGTTCAGATTTACCTGATTTGGATGGTTTAGCTTCAAATATGCAGCAACTTATTTCAGCTCAAAACCAATTAGAAATGAGCCTAGTAAATATATTCGATGCTATTAATATGATGCAAAATATGGTGACCGGTCTTGATAATGATTTAAATATATTAAAAAGCCAAATAGAAGGTGATCCATTACTTGTAGATGAATTAGAACAAATTAATACAGTTATTGACAATGTAAATATTCTAAATATAAGTCTATCACAAATTACTTCACAAGATGGAATTAAAATAATTCCTACTCAAACAGTTCAAGTTCTTAGTAATATTCTTATTACTTTATCCACTCTTTCAACAAAACTAAACAATCAAATAGAAGCAATGCAAACATTATCGAATGCTTTAATTGGTATTGGTAATAATCTTAGCAATTTATCAGTAAATTTAAGTCAAATTCAAAATAATTTTAATACTTTTAAACCTGGATTTCCAACCTCAGACGAAACTATTCATTTTATGACTTATGAAGACAATGAATTAAGAGATAATTTTAAAGGATTTGTTGTTAGTGAAACTCAAATTAGAATGGTTATTATTTTAAATGGAGATGTGACAGGTGAGCAAATAGATATTATTAGTGACACTTTAAATAATAGATTGTTATTAGAAGAAAAAGAAGATGAAGTGTTAATTTCAGGTAAACCAATATTAGACAGATCAATAAAATCATCGATGATGGATAGTATGAAGTTTATGATGTTGTCAGCTATTTTAATTATGATTCTTATCTTAGTTCTTATTTATAAAGTGAGAATGAGAATACTTCCAATTATTATGGTCTTAATGGCAGTTGTTGGAACAATAGGAATTATGGGATGGTTATCTATTGGATTAACAATGGTCTCTATGGCTGTTTTTCCAGTATTAATTGGTTTAGGAATTGATTATTTTATTCAGTTTCAGACTAGATATGAAGAAGAAAGAGGAAGATTATGAAATTTGAAAATAATGAAAAACAAGCATTAGCTATTACAATAAAGAAAATGGTCCCAGCAGTATTAATAGCAATGATTGCCACAGCTTTAGGTTTATTAAGTTTGTATCGCTCTAAAGTTCCTATGGTTAGAGATTTTGGAACGATGCTTACTATTGGTATCCTAATTTCTTTTATAATTTCTATTTTAATATTTATACCATTTTTATTTATTAGAGATAAACATTTCCCAAAAGAAGAAATAAAAAAAGAAAAGATAGATAAACCAAATAAATTTATAATAGCTAAGATAGTTTCTT
>DUUA01000055.1 GCA_012841765.1 Acholeplasmataceae bacterium | reverse complement strand
CAATTAAGCTATTTAAATACAAATATATTTTTAAAAAATGACTTTAGTTACATGCCTGTAATTATATTTTCAATTGTTGTTGGAAGTATTATTTTAGGCATAGTTTTACTGGTAAGAAAAAAGAAATTAAATTAATAAATACTTAAAATTGCCTATTACTAGGCAATTTTTTAAAGACAAAATATAGAATTACATAATTAGATATGTTATACTAAATAGGTAAAGGTAAATGCTTATGGAATTTGTAAATTTATATACATTAACTGAATATTCACTTTTAGAAAGTTCTAATCATATTCATAAATTGCTTTCAAAGGTAAAGGCTTATAACTATTCTAGTCTTGGAGTTTGTGATATTAATAACACAAGTGGACTATTAAAGTTTTATAATAAAGCAAATAAAATGGGGATTAAGCCTATTTTAGGGATTAATATTAGTATTAAATCTGATTTTTTCAATTCACTTTTACTCTACGCAAAAAATAATGAAGGTTATAAAAATTTATTGCAAATTGCAAGTTTTAAAGAGAATTCAAATATTCTTTCATTAAATAAATTAAATAACAAATGCGATAATATTATAGGAATAATTCCGTCAGATGAAAATGAAATTGTTAAATTACTTTTAGAAAATAATTTAATTGCGGCAGGATCAAAATTAAACGAATATAAAAATATCATTAATGATTTATATTTGGGTATTGATTTACAAAGTGAAAAAATGCGAAATAATATTGATGAAATAATAAGATTTGCTGATAGTAATAATGTTAAATGTGTGGCAATTAATAAAACAGTGTATTTAAATAAAGAAGATTTTGATGTTTTTCAAGTTTTAAGGTGCATTGATTTGGGAGTTAATGAATATCATCTAAAAGAAAATGAAAAAAATTTGTATTTAGTAAGTCAAGAAGAAGCAAATTATATATTCAAAGACTATCCCGAGTTAATTAAGAACACCAAAGAAATAAGTGATAAATGTAATGTTTCAATTGATTTTTCAGGATATCACCTTCCTGAATATAAAATTAAAAAAGGCAATGTGAATGATTATTTTATTAATTTGTGTAAAATTGGTTTAAACAAACGCTTGCGAGGTAAGAATTTTGATTATTCTCAATATAAAAAAAGGCTATTTTTAGAACTAGATGTAATAATTAAAATGGGATTTGCAGATTATTTTTTAATTGTTTATGATTTTATAAAATACGCAAAAACTAATGATATTTTAGTAGGTCCCGGCAGAGGTTCTGCACCAGGATCTTTAGTTGCTTATGTTCTTGGAATTACTGATGTAGATCCACTTGCTTATAATCTTCTTTTTGAACGATTTTTAAATCCTGAAAGAATAAGTATGCCAGACATTGACACTGATTTTCCCGATAAGAAAAGAGATCAAGTAATAAAATATGTTGGAAAAAAATATGGTAACGATCATGTTGCCCATATTTGTACTTTTGGTACATTTAAAATTAGAATGGCGCTTAGAGATGTTTCTAAAGTATTACAAGTCAATGAAAAAATTATTAATGAAGTATTAAAATTTGTAAAAAATGATGATGACAAGATTAATGATTTAGTAAAAAATAATCAAAAATTAAAAAAAATTGTTGAAGAAAATAGTGAAATTAAAACTTTAGTTTCGTTAGTTGAAAAAATTGAAGGTTTACCTAGACATTTTTCTACACACGCAGCTGGTATAATTATTACAAAAGAGCATTTGAATGACTATACTGCCTTACAAAAAGGTGTAAATGATTTATATCAAACTCAATATGATGCGGGTGATTTAGAAAAACTTGGCCTTTTAAAAATGGATTTTTTAGGTTTAAAAAATTTAAGTATTATTGAGGATGTTATTGAGCAAATAAATAATAATGAAGAGATTAACTTTAATATAAATAAAATTGATTTAAATGATAAATCAACTTTTGAGATTTTTTCTAAAGGAAATACTGATGGAATTTTTCAGTTTGATTCTAGAGGAATGAAAAGTTTATTAATGAAATTAAAAACAGATAGTTTTGATGATATCGTTAATGCTAATGCTTTGTATCGTCCTGGACCAATGGAAATGATTTCTTCATTTGTTAATAGAAAATTTGGTAATGAAAAAATAGAGTATATTCATCAAGATTTAGAAGACATACTGAAGCCCACTTATGGAATAATTGTTTTTCAAGAACAAATTATGTTAATAGCCCAAAGATTTGCTGGCTATAGTTTAGGACAAGCTGATATTTTGAGAAGAGCTGTTTCAAAAAAGCATAGTGAGATTATTGAAAAAGAGCGTGAAAAATTCATTCAAGGTTCAATTAATAATGGTTATGAAAAGAAGCTTGCAAATATTATCTATGATTATATAGCGAAGTTTGCATCTTATGGTTTTAATAAAAATCATGCAGTTGCTTATTCTCGTTTAGCTTATATGATGGCTTATTTAAAGAAACATTACTATAAATACTTTATGGTTGTACTAATGAGTTATAATTTGGGTAATGATAACTTAATAAAAACTTATTTAAATGATTGTGAAAAAAATAATATTCATATAAAATTACCTTCCATTAATTATAGTGAGGGAAAATTCGTTTTTGTCAACGAAGAAATATATTTTCCATTATTAGGAATTAAAGGAATTGGGGAAGTGATTTTAAAAAATTTTATAGAAGAAAGAAATGAAAATGAAAGATATCTTGATTACTATGATTTTATAAATAGAACAAAGAAGATTTTCACTAAAAAGAATATGGAAATGTTAGTTGATGCTGGAGCTTTGGATGACTTCGGATTAACTAGAAAGCAAATGAATGAGGGCTATGAAGAAACTATTGTCATAACAGAATATTCGGAAGCTTTTAAAGGTAGATTAGTTAAAGATAATATTAAAAAAGAAGAATATAGTTTTGAAGAAATTGCTAATCGAGAAAGAGAAGCATTAGGTTTTAATTTAAAATATAGTGTTTTTAAAAGATATGAAGATTACAAGCAAAGAAATAACTTATTAAACCTTGCTGATTTAGAGAAAGGCGGTTTTGCAAGAGTTATTGTGGGAGTAAGATATATCAGAGTAATAAAAACTAAAAAAAATGATAGTATGGCTTTCTTGCAAATTTATGATGACACTGATATAATGAATGCTGTCCTTTTCCCAGATGCATATTTACAATATGAAAATGAATTAGAAAATGATAAAATATATTATCTAACGGGAAATGTAGAAGAGAGAAATAATGAATTACAATTTATTATTAAAAATATGAGAAAAGAGAGATAATTATGGTAAAAAGAATAGGTGTGTTAACTGCTGGTGGAGATGCTCCAGGTATGAATGCCGCTATTAGAGCAGTTGCTAGAACAGGGATGATTTACGGATTAGAACTGTATGGTATTCATGATGGATATTTAGGAATGTATGAAGGTAAGATTGAACCGATGAATAGAAAATCTGTTTCTGAGAAGATGAGTCATGGTGGTACATTTCTAGGAACAGCAAGATTAGCTGAGTTTGCTAATCCTGAAGTTAGAAAAGTTGCGGTAAGTAAATTAAAAGAATTTGGAATTGATGCTGTTGTGGCCATTGGTGGCGATGGGACTTATAAGGGAGCTCTAGCGCTACACGAAATGGGGATTAAAACAATTGCAATTCCAGCAACTATTGATAATGATATTGAGGGTACCGATTTTACAATTGGTTTTGATACAGCGCTGCAAACTATTGTTGAGGCTGTCGATAAATTAAGAGATACTTCAAGTTCGCACGGAAGATGTTCGATTGTAGAAGTTATGGGCAGAAATTGTGGTGATCTTGCAGTTTGGACAGGAATTGCTACTGGAGCAGAGTATGTGATTTGTAAAGAAGTTGGTTATAATTTACAAGATGTTTTAGATAACATTAATCAAGCAGCACTAGTTAAAAATCATGCAATTATTATTGTTGCTGAAAATATGGTTAATTTAAATGAACTTGCTAAACAAGTAGGCGAAAACACACCTTTTGAAGCAAGAACAACTATTTTAGGTCATGTACAACGTGGAGGCTCACCGACTTCCAAAGATAGAGTTTTAGCATCCCAAATGGGGAGTGCTGCTATTCATGCTTTGATGGAAGATAAGAGTGGTGTTTCTGTTGCTTTTATAAATAACGAAATTATTACGATACCAATTCATGCAGCAATAAAAGATGATGACAGTCAAGTATTAGAAATGTATAAATTATTTAAGGAATTATGGTAAAAATCACAAAAGATATATGAAAATATATCTTTTTTTATTAAACGTGTTGAATGTAAATGTTATTTTGTATTTAAAAAAGTAATAAAAAATGTTATAATACTATATATATAATAGATGAGGTAAAATATGAAAAAAACTAAAGAAACTTTTTATGTAACAACGCCGATATATTATGCGAGTGGAACTGTACATATAGGAAATTCATACACTACAATAGCTGCTGATGCATTGGCTCGTTTTAATAGACTTATTGGTAATGAAACTTTGTTTTTGACTGGAATGGATGAGCATGGTCAAAAAATAGAAGAGGCAGCAACAAAAGCAGGAAGTAAACCTAAACCTTTTGTAGATAAGATTGCTTCAGAAATTAAAAACATTTGGAGTAAATTAGATATTACTAATGATATTTTCATCAGAACTTCTGATGATGCTCATGTAAAAGGAGTTCAAAAGATATTTGAACAACTTTTAAAACAAAAAGATATTTATTTAGATAAATATTCTGGTGATTATTGTATTTCTTGCGAATCTTTTTTTACAAAATCACAAATGGAAGAAGAAGGAATTTGTCCAGATTGTGGTAAAACTACTTCTAAAGTTGAAGAAGAAACATATTTTTTAAATTTAAAAAAATATTCAGATAAACTATTAAACTATATTAATGATAATCCTGATTTTATTCAACCAGAAACTAGGAAGAATGAAGTTGTTTCTTTTATAGAACGTGGATTAGAAAACTTAAGTGTTAGTAGAACTAGTTTTAACTGGGGAGTTCCCGTTTTATCAAATCCAAAACATGTTGTATATGTCTGGATTGATGCTTTAAGCAATTATATTACTGCTTTAGGCCATGGAAGTAATAATGAAGATATGTTTAATAAATATTGGATAAATGGGGATGAAGTTGTCCATATTGTTGGAAAAGATATTTTAAGATTTCATGCAATTTATTGGCCAATAATGCTTTTGGCTTTAAACATCCCAATAAAATTTAAATTATATGTACATGGTTGGGTTTTGATGAAAGAAGGAAAAATGAGCAAATCTACTGGTAATTTAGTTTATCCTTTAGAGATTACTGAAAGATATGGAGTAGACGCATTAAGATATTTCTTACTTAGAGAATTACCTCTTGGTAATGATTGTTATTTTAGTTATGAGAGATTTTTTGAAAAATATAATGCGGATTTAGCAAATGATTTGGGAAATTTAGTTAGTAGAACAGTCGCAATGGCAAGCAAGTATTTAAATGGTGAAGTTGTAAAAACTGACTCTATTAACAGTTTTTCAAAAGAATTACAGGAACTTGCTGATGAAGTAATAATAAATTATGAAAATAGTCTAAGAAATTTTAGAATTCAAGACTCACTAATAACTTTGTGGACATTAATTAGTAGAACAAATAAATATGTAGATGAAACTGAACCTTGGAAATTAGCAAAAGATGTAGAAAATAAAGATAAGATTAGAGAAGTAATTTATCATCTTGTTGAATCAATAAGAGTAATTAGTATTTTATTAAGTCCTATTTTACCTTCAACAGCAATAAAAATACAAACAGCATTAAATTTAAATACTGAAGATATTAAATATGAAAATATTAATTTTGGGTCTTTAAAAAAGGCATATATTAGTAATAAATCAATAGTATTGTTTAAACGTCTTGATAAAGATGAAGAACTTGTTTATCAAAACAATAAAACAGTAGGAGCTAAACCTATGAAAATTAAAGAAGAAGTTACAATTGATGATTTTAATAAATTAGATTTTAGAGTAGGTAAAATTATTAAATGTGAAAAAGCAGAAAATGCTGATAAACTTTTGTTATTGCAAGTTGATATTAATGGAAATGTTAGGCAAATTGTTTCAAGTATTGCTGATAATTATACTTCTGAGCAATTAGTTGGTAAAAAAATAGTTGTTTTAATTAATTTGAAAGCGACTAAATTTAGAGGACACTTATCTGAAGGTATGCTTCTAGCAGCATCAAATGATAAAAATGAATTAGAAGTACTAGAAGTTAATAAATTATCCAATGATGCAGTGGTAGATTAATGATTATACTATCAACACTACAAACATCATTTTTAATACCTATCTTAATTATATTGGGTATTTCGGCTGCTATCGAGTTAATTTTATGTGCATTCAATGTAAAAATAATTCCTGCTTTTGTTATTGAAATTTTAATTGGTGTAGCAATAGCACCTTGGTTTAATAAATATGTTGTTGATTTGCAAATGGTTTCTTTAATGGATGGATTATATGTAGTTGGATTATCTTTAATAATCTTCTTATCAGGTTATGAAGTTGAATTAGGGTTATTAAAAGATAATAAAAGAAGTGGAACTACTCACGTTAATATTTTTAGAGTTGCTTTAGGAATATTTATTTCTGTTTTAGCAATTTCTGTTGGTGTAGGGTTTTTTATGTCTTTAACGCAAGACATTAGTATTGGTGAAAAATGGCTAAAAACAGGATTATTATTAGGGATAGTTTTCTCATCTAGTTTTGCTGGTTTAGTTTCGCCTTTGATTCATATCCAAAAAATGCAAAATACAATTTTAGGTAAAATATTTGACGCTTTTTCTGATTTATCAGAAATTATTTCGATAGTCTTATTATCAATTTTCATGATAATAGCAGGAGTTAGCGATGGTTTAATTTGGATTTTATTAGTGATGATTGTTGTTTTAGTATTATGGAGTCGATTATCCTCTAGAAAATCTTTTTTTGAAAAAGTATCATCTATTACTGATTATAAACAATTACCTGTTAGATTATTAATAATGTTAATTTTAGGGTTAGTTTTATTAAGTGATTTAGCTGGTGTAGAATATATTCTAGGCGCTTATGCTGCAGGAATGGTAACAAGAAGTAGTGCAATTAAAAAAGAAACGTTTAAGAAAATAGAACATATTATTTATGCTTTATTTGTGCCTATATTCTTTGTACTTGTTGGTACTACAATTGATATTGTTAGTTTTGTAAAAGACGGGAGCAATTTGCTTCATGTTCTTTACATTTTAATAGGATTATTAATTGTTAGAATCCCGATGTTGTATTTATTAAAGTGGTTCAAATTCAAAACATTGCTACCAATGGTTTTATTAAGTACAACAACAATCGTAGTTTGTATTGCAGCCGGACATATTGGAGTTCATTTAAACTTATTTACAGAAGCATTTGGTGATGCTTTAGTGCTTGCTGGAATTATAACTTGCATAGTTAATCCAATAGTTTTTCGGATAGTTTTCCCTCTTGGAGAACATACAGAAATGTACCATTTGAAAAACTTACTTAATAAAGAAGATTTACCTGATCATTATCAAAATAATCAAATGTAATGGTTATAAGTTTAAATATATATATGTGGAATTAAAAGTAATGTATTTTTATCATTTTAAAAATGATAAAATAAAGTGCTTTGTGAGTTGATTTTGTTTGACTTTTTGTAGTACTTATAGTATTATATACAAGGTACATTTTAAACCCGAAAGCCCTCTGTTTAAATATGCCCACATATTTAACTAATTTTAAAAAATTATAGGAGGAAAAAATTATGAGTAAATCATTTATGGCTAATGCACAAAATGTAGAACATAAGTGGTATGTTGTAGATGCAACAGATCTAGTGTTAGGAAGAATCTCAACTGAGGTTGCTACGTTACTTCGCGGGAAACATAAACCAACATTTACTCCACATGTAGATTGTGGTGATTATGTTGTTATAGTTAACGGCGAAAAAATAGCACTTACTGGAGACAAACTTAATAAAAAAATGTATTATCGTCATTCAGGATATCCTGGAGGATTGAAAAGTAGAACGGCTAAAGTTATGTTAGAAGTTCAACCACAAAAATTATTAGAAAAATCAATTAGAGGCATGTTACCTAAAGGAAAATTAGGAGATGACATGTATCGTAAACTTTACGTTTATATCGGACCTGAACATCCACATCAGGCTCAAAAACCAGAAGTTTACAAGTTGAAAGGTTAAGGAGGTAGAAAATGGCAAAAGTTCAATATTATGGTACCGGAAGAAGAAAAAGTTCTGTAGCTAGAGTACGTTTAGTACCAGGTTCGGGACAAATAACTATTAACGGTCGTTCTTTTACTGATTACATCACATCTGCGGCAACGCGCTTGGATGTATTACAACCTCTTAATTTAACTAATACAACTTCTAGTTATGATGTTTTGGTTAATGTTGGAGGTGGAGGAGTTTCAGGACAAGCAGGTGCTATCAGACATGGTATCACTAGAGCGTTAATGGAACTTAATCCTGATTTCCGTTCTGTTTTGAAAAAAGCTGGACTAGTTACAAGGGATCCTCGTGCAAAAGAACGTTATAAATATGGTCTTAAAAAAGCACGTCGTGCACAACAATTCTCAAAACGTTAAGTTTTACTTGCAAGCTAATAGCTTGCATTTTTTTTAGTTTGATTTAAGATGTTATGATATAATATATAAGAGGTATAAAAAATGAAAATATTAGTTGTTGAAGATGATAAAACTTTAAATCTGAGCATTTCTAAAATGCTTGAGAAAATAGCAGATATAGAAAGTGTCTATGATGGTGAAGAAGCCTTGTTTCAATGTGAACAAGATATTTATGATTTAATAATACTAGATGTTATGCTTCCGCATATCGACGGATTTACTATTTTAGAAAAATTAAGAAAATTTAGCAATTGTCCAGTATTAATGTTAACTGCTAAAACATCAGTAAACGACCGGGTTAAAGGATTAAATCTGGGAGCAGATGATTATTTAATAAAACCTTTTTTTCGTGATGAATTGATAGCGAGAGTAGAAGCATTGCTAAGACGTTATAATAATAATTTTCAAGGTTTGAAATTAACATTTCAAGACATGGAATTTGATATAGTACATAAAAATGTGAAAATTAATGGACAAAGTTTAGAACTTGTTGGAAAAACTTATGACATCTTAGAATACTTAGTAAGAAATAAAGAAATTATTATTCCTAAAGAACAATTGTTTAATAGGATTTGGGGTTTTGACTCTGATACTGTATGGAGTGTTGTTGAAGTATATGTTAGTAATTTACGTAAAGCACTAAAAGACTTTGATTATAATATTTATCTAAAAACAATAAGAAATGTAGGGTATATGTGGAGTGAAAAGATTTAAAAGCGTTGAACAAAAAAATGTTAATAAACAATTAATTAAAACTATAGTTACAAATATTTCTGTTTTTTTAATTTTTATAATTGTATT
>DUUA01000054.1 GCA_012841765.1 Acholeplasmataceae bacterium | reverse complement strand
TGGATTTTATTTTTATTTATACGTTATCTAAACACAAAATAGAGGAGGATTTTATTGGAAGCAAATGTATTAATATTTAAAATTTCTTTAGTTTTAGCAATTGGATTTATTGGTTCGATAATTGCCAGAAAATTAAAGCTACCAAATGTATCGGGTTTCTTGATACTAGGATTATTTTTAGGACCTAGCATGGGATTAATTTTCAAAGGATTTGAAGGAGTTATTACAGTACAAGATAATAATTCTTTAAAGTTCTTAGGAGAAATTGCTCTAGCTTTTATTGCTTTTTCGATAGGAAGCGAATTTGCCTTAAAATCAATTAAAAAGATGGGTAAGAGCATTGTCATTTTAACTACTTTTGAAGTGATAGGCGCAGTATTATTGGTTTTTTTAGCATTATTTTTTATTCCTAAACCTGATTCCATAATGATTGGATATAACCCTTTTTCTAATAATAACATAGCCTTTGGACTAATTTTAGCTGCAATGGCAGCAGCGACTGCTCCTGCAGCAACTATCATGGTAATTAGACAATACCGTGCTTATGGACCAGTAACGAAAGCTATTTTACCTATTACTGCTCTAGATGATATTTTTGGGATTATAATTTTTGGATTTTTTATTTCTATAGCACAAATACTTGTACCTCAAGGAGTAACTCAACCTACTTGGTTAATGTTTTCTAAACCTTTTATAGAAGTGTTTGGTTCCATTTTAATTGGTTCTTTAATTGGTTATACCTTATCTAAACTTGCTAACAAGTTTGATAAAATAAAAGATGATATGCAAGTTATCGCGTTATTCACGGTATTGTTTACAATAGGATTATCTGCCATCTTAAATAATTTATTAAAAGATTATGGAATTGCTTTTTCACAATTATTGATGAATATTATGATTGGCTCAATGCTAGCAAATTTTGCAAGAAAACCACAAAAAACATTTTCTGCAATAAACGATTTTGCATCACCATTTTATGTTATGTTTTTCACACTTGCTGGAGCAAGCTTAGATTTATCAGTCTTAAAATCAAATTATTTAATTTTGATTCTTGCAGTTGTTTTTGTATTAGCTCGTGCAAGTGGTAAAATATTAGGAATCATGACTGGTGCCACAGTTGCTAAATCACCTAAAGTTATTAAAAAATTCCTTGGTATGGCACTTTTACCACAGGGAGGCGTTTCTATAGGATTGTTGGTTATAGTTGCCGCACAAATGGGTGGCTTTTATCCAGTAATTTCAACAATCATAATGTTGTCTATCTTGTTCTATGAAACATTAGGACCAGTATTTGCAAAGATGGCTATCAGCAAGGCTGGAGAAATTAATGGTCTTGACCGTCTTGATGAATTGTCAAGCGTAGATGATTACCAACCCCAAGGAGGAAACTAAAATGGAAGTATTATTTTTAATATTAAATGATTTATCTTATTTAGACGAAATTTTTGCTAAATTCCTAGAACTTAAAGTTAGAGGTGCAACTGTATTAGATTCTACTGGTATGGCTAGTGCAATTATGGCTAACGAAGGTTTGAATTTTATGTTAAGCGGGCCTTTTCAACATTCATTTGGAGATAATGATAAAAAATCAAAAACCATTTTTACAGTAATTCCAGATGCTGAAAAAGCAAAGAATGTTATTAGAGAAATCAGAGCAATTGTTGAAAACTCAAAGAAACATGTTATCGGATTTATGTTTACAGTACCAGTAAGTGGTATTTATCCAATGAAACCAAAACATATTGAAGAATAGTTTTTAATAAAAATAATTATAAATAAAAAAAGCTTTAAATGATTTTACATTTAAAGTTTTTTTTATTTAACTTCTGGTATTTCTAGTTTAATAAAATTTTCTAGATCAGTAATAAGATCTTGATTCAAATCAGAAACTAAAAGCAAATGGCTTAGATAAGGGTAAATATTTTTTTCTTTTATTTCGTTTGTACATTTAGAATATAAAAGTTCAATAGATTCTATCGGAACTAATTGATCAAGAGTTCCCCAAGCAATAAAACAAGGGTTTACTATAATCTCAACATTATTATTAATTTTTTTTATTAATCTTCTGAAACTACGATATGCCCCATATAAATAACTTTTAAAAAAGTTTTCAAAAGCAAACTTAATACTTTCTTTATCA
>DUUA01000053.1 GCA_012841765.1 Acholeplasmataceae bacterium | reverse complement strand
GAATTTTAGATAAAAATAAATGTTTTATTTTTAGTGAAAAACGATAGATACGACCAAGAAGTCGTACAATGCGAGTTTTACGACAGGTATTCCAAAAGTTTGTTTGCCAAAAGTCTTGAGATATCATATTACTTAAATAACTATAAATAAACCAATCTAGATAAGTTTAATCCTCTACATTATAGAAATTAAATACATGACAAGAATTTGAAATGGTTAAAATAATCGCAAAAAACATTCTTTTGAAAAAATAAAATGGATTACTTCGTTTATCATTAAAATCTACATCTAATTAGGAAACAAATTGAATAAAGTTGAACAATAATTTATCTTTCCAATATATTCCGAGGATTATGATGATAAAGATCATTTATGACGTGACTTGCATTACAAGTTTTTTTACTAAAAATTCTAGCAGAAGCGGAATCTATTTTACTGCAAAAAATATTTTAGATGAACTAATTAAAAGAGATGATGTTCAACTCTATCTTTACTTTTCGCCAGAAGCAGAAATTGCGGACAATTATTGGAAATTGAGAAGGGAACTGTATCCCAATTTAAATTACATTCAAGAAATTCACGAAAAGTCCTTGCTTATAAAATTAAATAAAAAAATATGGGATTTTCACGCTAAGATTTTTTCTCATAGAATTATAAGAAAAATATTTGCTGTCGGCATTTTAATTACGCAACATTATGTAAGAGCACTTTTTAAAAAATCTTGCAATAAAGATGTCTTGAGAACAGCAAATATATTTTTTTCTCCTATATATACAACTCCCAAGTTCATTAGGGAAAACAAAAATCTTAGCGTATACACAATTCTTTATGATACCATTCCCGTTTTATTTCCTAAAAATCATGGGCTAGATTGGTCAGCATCTATAAAAAAATTATGTGAAAGTTTTACATCAAAAGATTATTTTTTTTCCATATCTAAACAAACTAAAAACGACTTTAAGAAAGAAACTCCTTTAATTACCGATTCGAATACATTTATAACACCATTAGCAGCAAGTGTCGATTTCAGACAAATCCAAAATGAAAAAAAAACTGGTTTTGTTAAACAAAAATATGGAATTCTTGCAGATAAAAAATACATTTTCAGTCTTTGCACATTAGAACCAAGAAAGAATTTAATCCGTGCAGTCAAAACATTCATAGATTTTATCAATAAAAATAAAATTGACGATTATTGTTTTGTCTTAGGAGGGGGACATTGGGACTCTTTTTTGGAAGAATTAAAAAAGTATGAAGTATCTTGGAATCCAGAACAAATAATTCGTGCGGGCTATATTGATGATGAAGATCTTCCTATTCTTTATAGTAATGCCGAATGGTTTGTTTATACTAGCCAATACGAAGGATTCGGATTACCTCCATTAGAGGCAATGCAGTGTGGCTGTCCTGTGATTACCAGTAACAGTTCATCTTTGCCAGAAGTCGTCGGTGATGCTGGTCTTATGATTGATTGGGATAGCGATGAACAACATATTGAGGCTTATGAAAAGTACTATTTTAATCCATTATTACGTGAAGAAAATAGTCGTAAGGGATTAGAAAGGGCTAAATTATTTTCATGGGAAAAGACAACTGACTTAATGGTGGAAAAGATGAAAAAAACTATTTCTTGAGTTTGAAAAGCAACATTATTTTATAAGCAATTACACCCATTGTAATTATAATATTTGAAAGAAATTCTGAACAGATCTCTTTTCTCCAAGCATCACGTACATCTTGATAAACTTCTTTAGATGCATATTTATCCTTATTTTGATCAAACCATTTTAGACGATTTTGTATCATCACATTTTTTTGAAAAAAAGAAATATATTTATGTTTGACTAAAAAAGAAAAAATTTGCTTTTCTTCAAGATGAGCTACACCAGAAATCATTCTATTTCCCCATAAACTAGTTGTATTATAACCATGTCTATTATTATAATTTAGCATTTTGGAAGAAAAGAATACATCGCCAAATTGGCAAATCTCTATCCAAAACAACCAATCTCCACTAGAGAGAAAAGATTGATATGTTTTAGATATTTTATCTAGGCAATATTTCTTAAACAGAACTGAACTTGCATTTAGAATATAGTTCGAAGAGTGCATTTTATTGCGAATAAGCCATTGCCCTTTGTAAAGTTTATCTTCATAAACATCTTTAATATCAATATCAGTTTTATTTGGATAAATTATCTTTGAATTTGAAAAAACTATAACTGTTTCTGATGGAGATAAGTGAGGAATTAATTCTTCCAAAAAATTCAATTCAGCCCAATCATCACTTTCTGCAATCCAAATATATTCCCCTTGGGCAAGATCAAAACCCTTAGCCCATTGTTTGAAAGGGGAACCACTATTTGTTTCATTATACACAATGTGACTTACTTGTGAACGATTACGATATTCTTCAATTACTTCTTTACTATTGTCTGTACTGCAATCATCAAGAATGATGACTTCAAAATCTTGAAAAG